>VGJG01000001.1 GCA_016867615.1 Candidatus Aminicenantota bacterium
TTCGACTTCCTCGGGATAGGCGGGCATCTCTTTTCTCGTGCGGCGGTAGAGGATCGTGACTTTCTTGACCTTCTTGTCTCTCAGCGCCACGCGCGCCGCATCGACGGCCGAGTTCCCGCCGCCGATGACCGCCACCCGCCCGCCGAGCTCCGGCGGCCGGCCGAGGTGGACGTCCTTGAGGTACTCCAGGGACTGCAGGACGCCCTCCGCCTCCTCGCCCGGAACGCCGATCTCGATCGGCTTGTGGGCGCCCGTGGCCAGGAAGACGGCCTTGTAGCCCTGGCAGAAGAGGTCGTCCAGGGTGAAGTCCTTGCCCAGGGCGGTGTTCGTCCGGACGGTCACTCCCGACTTGATGATGTGGTCGATGTCGTCCTGGAGGATGTCCTTGGGCAGCCGATGGCTGGGAATGGTCACGGCCAGCATGCCGCCCGGCACGGGCAGGGCTTCGAAGATCCGGACGGGGAAGCCCTTGCCGGCCAGCATGTAGCCGGCGGCCAGGCCCGCCGGACCGGCGCCGATGATGGCCACTTTCTGGGTCTTGGTCACGGGGAATTTGACCGGGTCGTCCAGCCCTTTTTCTTTGGCCCAGTCCATAACGAACCGCTTCAGGGCGCGGATGGCGATCGGGTCGCCGATCTCGCCCGCCTTGCAGGCGCTCTCGCAGGTCCGGCTGCAGACGCGGCCGCAGACCGAGGGCAGGGGGTTGTCCCGGCGGATGACCCGGTAGGCCTCCTCGAACTTCTTGGCGGCCACCAGGGCGATGTAGGTCGAGGCCTCCTGGCTTATGGGACAGGTGTAGTGGCAGGGCGAGGAGATGATCTCCTTGCAGACCATGGCCGGACACTTCTTCTCCAGGACGTGCTTCTCGTACTCGGAGCGGAAGTACTTCAGGGTGGAGAGCACCGGGTTGGCGGCCGTCTGCCCCAGGCCGCACAGGGAAGCGTCCTTGACGGCCGCGGCCAGCTCTTCCAGGACGGAGAGATCGGCCAGCGCGGCGGTGCCGTCGGTGACGCCCTTGACGATCTCCCACATACGCTGCGTGCCCTCGCGGCAAGAGACGCACTTGCCGCAGGACTCGTCGCGCAGGAAGTTCAGGAAGTACTTGGCCACGTCGACCATGCACGTCTTGTCGTCCATGACGATCATGCCGCCCGAGCCCATGATCGACCCGGCCTGGGCCAGGCTCTGGTAGTCGATGGGCAGGTCGAGCATCTCCCTGGGCAGGCAGCCGCCCGAGGGACCGCCCGTCTGGACGGCCTTGAAAGCCCGGTCGCCGGGGATCCCGCCCCCGATGTCGTAGATGATCTCCCGGAGGGAGATGCCCATGGGGACTTCGACCAGCCCGGTGTTGTTGATCTTGCCCACCAGGGAGAAGATCTTGGTGCCCTTGCTGTTGTCCGTGCCGGTCTCGGCGAACCAGTCGGCGCTTTTTTCGACGATCAGGGCCACGTTGCCCCAGGTCTCGACGTTGTTGATGCAGGTCGGCTTGCCCCACAGCCCGCGGGTCGAGGGGAAGGGGGGGCGCTGGCGGGGCTCTCCGACTTTGCCCTCGATCGAGGCGATGAGGGCCGTCTCCTCCCCGCAGACGAACGCGCCCGAGCCCTTGGCCACGCGGATGTCGAAGTCGAACCCCGTGCCCAGGATGTTCTCCCCCAGAATCCCGAGGCGGTAGAGGTTCTCCAGGGCCAGGGTGATGTGCTTCACCGCCAGGGGATACTCGTCGCGGACATAGATCGTCCCCTCCCGGGCCCCGATGGCGTAGCCGCCGATCATCATGCCCTCCAGGACGCGATGGGGGTTGCCCTCCATCAGGCTGCGGTCCATGTAGGCGCCCGGGTCGCCCTCGTCGGCGTTGCAGATGACGTATTTCGTCTCGCCGGCCGACTTGCGGGCCGACTCCCATTTCAAGCCGGTGGGAAAGCCGGCGCCGCCTCGGCCGCGAAGCCCGGACTTCTTGACCTCGGCGATGACCTCTTCGGGGGTCATCCGTTTCAGGGCTTTGAGCAGGGAGCCGTATCCTCCGACCGAGAAATAATCGCCGATGTTCTCGGGGTCGATCAGGGCGTTGTCGCCCAGGACGATGCGTTTCTGCTTCCGGTAGAAGCCGATTCCCGACTCCTTGGTTTCGGCCTTGCCCGTGCCCGGGTCGACGTACAGCAGGTGGGGCAGGACCTTCTTTTTGAGGACGGTCTGGGTGACGATGTTGCGGCCGTCCCTGGGGGCGACCTTCTGGTAGAAGATGTTGTCGGGGAAGATGATGATGTTCGGCTCGGCCTCGCAGAACCCGTGGCAGCCGGTGACCTTGACCTGGACCTTGTTCTCGAGCTTGAGGTCCTTCAGGGCGCGCCTCAGGGAACGGATGACTTTCACCGACCCGCGGGCCTGGCCGCACGTCCCGGAGGAGACCGTGAGGACGGTCTTCTTCTCCGACTTGCGGACACGGACGTGTTCGTCGATCAGGGACTGGAGGTCTCGGGCCGTCATGAGCTTATCGGGGGTCTTCATGGCGCGACTCATTTCCTGTACTTCTTCAGGACGGCTCCGACTTTGCGGACCGTGGTGTGGGCGTGGTAGTCGTTGTCCACGACGACCACCGGGCCGATGGCGCAGCAGCCGAGGCAGGCCACGGTCTCCAGGGTGAAGGACTTGTCCTCGGTCGTCTGTCCCGCCTTGACCTTAAGCCGCGCCTCGAACTCGTCCAGGATGCGCGGCGCGCCCCGGACGTGGCAGGCCGTGCCCTGGCAGACGGTGCAGGTGTGCTTGCCGCGGGGCTTGAGACTGAAAGCCCGGTAAAAAGTGGCCACGCCGACGATGTCCACCAGGGGGATGTCCAGCGTCTCGGAGACGGCGCGCAGGCAATCCTGGGGAAGGTAGCGGAATTCGGCCTGGATGTCCTGCAGGATGGCCATCAGGTTGTTCTTCCGTCCCCGGTGCTTGGCGATGATGGCCTGGACCTTGTCTTTTTCAGCAGCCACGGTGAGTCCTCCCGGAGATGGAATGGTGGCGGAGCCTTATAATAATAATGGATGTCTCCAGCTGTCGACAACCTTAAAAAACAGATGTCGTATATAACAGAGAAAAATCGGGCCTGTCAAGAGTCCGCGGGGAAGCCGGCGCTCGGCTTGCGCGCCGGAGCCCGGACGCCGAGAGGCAGTTCGAACAAAGATTCCTCCGCCAGCCCCAGGGCGGCCGCCGCGGACTTCTTGTCCGTCGCTTCGCTGCCGACAATTCTGTAGACCAGCAGGCGCTCGAGGCGGATGCCCGTCCGGAAGTGATTCGTCTCGGTGAGCGCGGCGTTCCAGCCCTGGAGCCAGGTTTCGAGCTCCTGGCGCTGCTCGGCGCCGCCCTCGAAATGGACGAGGAGATTGAGCTCGCTGTCCGGGCCGTCGAGCCCGCTGAGCGTGTTGCCCAGGAGATAGAACGCCTTCACCCCCAGCCGCGGGGCGTCGCACAGCTGCGCGATCCGCTCGGCCATCCGCCGCCTCCAGCGGGAGTGCTCGTTCGTGTCCCGGGAGCCGCCCAGGCCCGGCCCGCCGACGGCCCTCGGGGATGAACCGGGCTCGCCGAAATAGGCCACCGCCTTTTCCTGGTCGGCGTTCATCAGCACTTGGAGGAGTTTCCCGTTCGACGCCCGGGAGACGTCGATGAGCCGGACGGCGTCCGCCAGCCGTTTGTTCTCGGGCAGGAACTGGGCGATGAGGTTGGGCGCCGACTGCAGGAAAGCGTCGTTGAACCGGACCTTCGGGTCGTCGGGATAGAGGGGCAGGTAGCGGATGCCCGATTCGACCAGGTCCTGGAAGAAATGTGTCCCGAAGGAGACATCGGGCACGTAATTGCCCTTCTTGCGGGCGACTTCGATGAGCATGGCCGCGTTGGAGATGTCCGAGTAGGTGACCCGCACGCCGAGCTTGATATCGCCCCGGCTGCCCCACCGGCCGGGACCCATGAGGATGAAGCGGCGGCGGGGGAGGAGCTTGTTGAGCTTGCCCACGGCCTGGCCCACGGCGGCCAGGTCTTCGAGCGAGGCGATCTCCCCGTAGCGGTCCGGGTCGACGTAGACGATGTGGCTGATGTCGGACACGCGGCCGTTGGACACGAACCTGTCGGCGGTGAACAGGACGGATTCGGCGGGCAAGCCGGCCGGGATGTCCATGGCCGATTCCTCGGCCGACTGGCTCTGGGGACGGCACTGAAGGAGGTAGAAATCCGCCCCGTCGTAAGCGAACTCGACATCCACGGGAACCCCCAGGGCCGACTCCAGCGTCTTGAGGATGGCCACCAGCCGGCGCATGAACTCTCCGCCGCCGATCAGGCCGTCGAAGCTGACGATGACGTCCTCCCTCTCGAAATCGGTGACGAGCCCCAGGGGAGGGTAGAGGATGCCCTCCCGGGAGATAGACACGACCTTATCCAGGGCGGGATAGTCGTGCCCGACCTCTCTCATGAGCTCGCGGAAATCCTTGGTGACGAAGCTGTTCGCCTCCAGGTCGATGACGTCGATCTTTTTCGGGGAATAGCGCGCCACTTCGTCCTGGGAGACGTTGACCCTGAGGTTCGGCTGAGCCGGCGCCACGAGGACCGGATAGTCGTCGCTCAGCCGGTCCACCGCCCGCGTGCCCAGGCCGGGGACGAGGCGCAGCAGCCCGTCCTCGCGGCGGATGCGGGCGGACCAGCGGAATTCGTTCCGGGAGAAGGCCACGCCGGCCAGGGCGGGGAAGTAGTACTTGCCCACGCGGCGGCCGACGACCTCCTGGATCATGATGCCCATCTCCTCGTGGAAGTCGAGCAGGCCGCGCTCGGAGCGGTACTGGATGGCGTCGGGGTTGAAGGTCGAGGCGTAGACCTCGGCCACGGCGTCGAGCAGGGCGTTCAGGCGCTTTTCCTTGTCCCCCTGGTTGGCCAGGAAGAGGCTCTTGTATTTGCCGGCGAAGGCCGTGCCCATCCGGTCCTCGAGCAGGCTCGAGCTCCGGACGATGATCGGCCTCTCCCCGAAGTCGTCGAGCGCCACCGACAGTCCCTTGACGATCTCGGGGAGGAAGGCGCAGTTCTTGAACACCTGGACGAGATGGGGATACTCGAGCCGGACTTCGTCGAGGTCCTTGTATTTCTGCTCGATGACGTCCTCCAGGTTGTTGTACTGGAGGAAATGGATGACGCCGTCCGAGGTCAGGTACCAGGTCTTGGGCTTCTTGACCGTGCCCAAGGCCTTGACCCGGCGGGCGGCCTGCCGCAGCACCCGGCTGGCCAGGAACAGGCCGGCGCTCTTGCCGCCCAGCTTGCCCCGGCTGTCGGGCGGGAAGATGATCCGGCCGACTATGTCGAAAAAATCCTCGAGGTCGACGTACTTCTTGAGGATGTTGATGTATTCCAGCTGCTCCGTGAAAAAGCGGCGGATGAGCGCCACCCGGACGCTGTCGGCCTTGGCCCGGGAGAGCTGAACCCCCTGGGGCAGGAGGAGCTTGAGTCGCCGTATCGAGTCCAGAACCTCGTTGAGAGTCGAATAGACGTTCTCCAGGACCTTGACCGCGGAGCTGGAGCGGTCCTCGTTGATCCACTTCTGGATGCGGCCCAGGATCTCCTCGTCCGTCAGGTTGACCGCGGCGATCTTGAACGTCTCTTCGCTCAGGTTGAGGAGCTTCTCCAGGGATTCCTTTTCTTGGGGCAAGTTGGACTCGCCGAACAGCTCCCCCCGCTCCTGGCTCTCGCCGTGCCGGAGGAGAAGGGAGCGCGCTTCGCTGACTCCCCGCCAGCCGAGGTAATTCATCATCTTGCGCGAGATGCGCAGGAAAAGGTTCTGGTCCGTGTTGCTCAGGAGGTCGAGGGCGATCCGCCAGCTCGGCTTGGTCTCGGCCGCCTCCCGCCGCTCTCCGTTCATCTCCTCGAACATGAACCGCAGCCGTTGGTGGAGGATGAAATGCCCCAGCCGTTCGGCGACGGTCTGGATGAGCTTGGCCTCGCCCTGGAGGAAGGGGCCGCAGTCGGCCTCGGGAGTGGACTCGCTGTACGAGACGTGGAGGCGGCCGACGACGGATTCCTGGACGCGGATGTCGGCCGTCTGGACGTAGGGGGTTTCCAGGTAATCGGGGGACTCGTAGACATCCGAGCCGTGAACGATCCGCGCCTGGCAGACTTTGGGGAACTGCCAGCCGGGGGGGATGGCGGCGATGACCCGGCGGAAGACCTCCTCCAGGGAGAGGGCGTAGTTGCTGAGGATCTCCTCGACGGTGTACAGGCAGCTCAGCTCCTTGGAGCGCTCGTGCAGGGTGCAGAACAGGGCGCTCGCCGTCTTGGACGGGTCTTGCTGGTTCATCGCCGCTCCTCCCTTTGCGGCGGCCCCGCGGCCGGCCGGCCGCGCCCTAGACCCAGCCGCGGTCCTTGCAGGCGCCGGCCACCCGGCTCACGGAGATGACGTAGGCCGCGTCGCGCATGAAGAGCTTCCGCGTTTTGGCCAGCTCATGGACGGCCAGAAACGCGGCTGTCATCTTCTGGTCGAGCTTGTCCAGGACTTCTTCCTTCGTCCAGAAGTAATTCTGGTTGCACTGGACCTGCTCGAAGTAGCTGCAGGTCACGCCGCCGGCGTTGGCCAGGAAATCGGGGATGACGAACACGCCGCGCTGCTTGAGGACTTCGTCCGCCTCGGGAGTCGTCGGCCCGTTGGCGCCCTCGGCCACGACCTTGACCCGGGGCTTGACCTTCTTGACGGTCTCGGCGTTGATCTGGTTCTCCAGGGCGGCGGGGATGAGGATGTCGACGTCCTGTTCGACCCAGGCCTCGCCGGGAAGCCGCTCATAGCCCAGGGCTTCGGCCTTGGCCTTGTCGATACCGCCGAAGCGGTCGGTGACGGCCAGGAGCTCCTCGAGGTTGACGCCCGATTTCTTGCGGTAGGTGTAGGAGGCCTGGTCGGCCTGGTCCCAGCAGGAGACGCACAGGACCGTGCCGCCCAGCTTGGTGAAAAGCTGGATGGCGTACTGGGACACGTTCCCGAACCCCTGGACGGAGGCGGAGGTCGACTCGACCTTGATCCCCAGCTCGCGAAGCGCTTCGCGAAGGGTGTAGACCAGACCGTAGCCCGTGGCCTCGGTCCGGCCCAGGGAGCCGCCCATGCCCACCGGCTTGCCGGTGATGAACCCGGGATACTTCGCCCCGTGGATGGCCTCGAACTCGTCCAGCATCCAGAGCATGTGCTGGGGGTTGGTCATGACGTCCGGCGCCGGGACGTCCCGCAGGGGGCCGACGTCCTGGGCGACGGCCCGCACCCATCCCCGGCAGAGGCGTTCCTGCTCCCGGGAACTGAGGTCGTGGGGGTCGCAGACGACGCCTCCCTTGCCGCCCCCGAGGGGGATGTCCACCACGGCGCACTTCCAGGTCATCCACATGGACAGGGCGCGGACGGTGTCGATCGTCTCCTGGGGGTGGAAGCGGATGCCGCCCTTGCACGGGCCGCGGGCGTCGTTGTGCTGGCAGCGGAAACCGCGGAAGACGCGGACGCTTCCGTCCTCCATGCGGACGGGGATGCTGAAGTGGTATTCGCGGAGGGGCTGCCGCAGAAGCTCTCGGCTGGCGGCGTCGAGCTGGAGAAGGTCGGCGACCTTGTCGAACTGTTTTTGGGCCATTTCGAACGGGTTGAATCCCTTGACGGCCATGGTATGACTCCTTGGAATGATATGATGCCCGATTCGCGGTACTCGACTCCCGAAATCGGGGAATTCATGATATAGAATCGGGGGGGGAAAAGCAATGAAGCAGGGAAGGGGGCTTGGGTTTCGGCCTTGTCATGACAACGGCCAGAGGGGAGGCCCTCAGCGCCTGGCGCGGTTCAAATCGCTTCGGAAGCTCCGGGTTTCTCGGTCGGCTTCGCGATCCGCTCGCTTGCGCGAGCTGTGCTCAGCCGGCCGGCGAGAATCTGCCGGAAACCCCTCGAAACCCGTCGCTTCCTTGCTGAACCGCGCATGCCGCTTCGTCCTTTCTCCCGTTCTCAGGAATAGGAAAAAAAATAGGGCTTGATAGACTATTGCCGCTGATTAAAATAAAAGGTTCTCTTCCATTTAGTGTGGGTTAATGCGCTTGGGGGGGAGGCCGGTCTAAACGCCGAAACCGAAATCCTGGCCGTGAGGCGTTTTCTTTTGGGAGTGCGGCGACGCGTCGCCGCTTTTTCGGCCGGCATCGCGATGCCGGCCATTCCTGAATCACGCCTCAGCGAGAACGTTTTCCAGTCTCAGGTTATAAAAAAGGAAGGTATTTGCGGAGCTCGTAGTCGCTGACCTGCTTGTCGTACTCGCCGCTGACGTTGCGGTTGTAGTCCTGGATCTCCTGCCGCTTATTGGCCAGGAACTTCTCGAAGAGGGGGCCGCCGAGAGTCTCGCGGACGAGGGAGCTCTTCTCGGTGAGCCTCACGGCCTCCTCCAGGTTGCGGGGCAGGGTCTTGATCTCGAGATGCTTCTGGCGGGCGTTGCTCATGTGGTAGATGTTCTCCTCCACGGAGTCGGGAAAGGGCGCCTTGTCCCGCAGGCCCCGTAGGCCGGCGGCCAGCATGATCGCCAGGGCCAGGTAGATGTTGCAGGCCGGGTCGGGCGAACGGAGCTCGAGACGGGTGGCGTGTTCCTTGCCCGGCTGGTAGCGGGGCACGCGGATGTAGGCCGAGCGGTTGCGCTGGCCCCAGGCGATGTAGACGGGCGCCTCGTAGCCCTCGATCAGCCTCTTGTAGGAATTGACCCACTGGCTGAGGATCGAAGAGATCTCCCGGGCATGGGTCATCAGCCCGGCGGCGTAGTGTCGGGCGGCGGCCGAGAGGTGGTAAGGGTCC
The DNA here is from genome assembly GCA_016867615.1 of Candidatus Aminicenantota bacterium. GTDB lineage: Bacteria > Acidobacteriota > Aminicenantia > Aminicenantales > JAFGAV01 > JAFGAV01. The sequence continues at coordinate 8,804 of VGJG01000001.1, forward strand.
CGGCCGTCGAAGAACAGGTTCCGGCCGCCGCGCCACAGGGACTGGTGGACGTGCATGCCGCTGCCGTTCTGGCCGTTGATGGGCTTGGGCATGAAGGTGGCGTGCAGGCCGTGCATGCGGGCCACGCGCTTGACCATGTAGCGGAAGAGCATCCCCGTGTCGGCCATCTCCAGCGCGTCGCCGAAGCGGAGGTCGATTTCGTGCTGGCCGTGCGCCACCTCATGGTGGTCGTACTCCGAGACGATGCCCATGCGCTTGAGGAGAAGCTGGATCTCCTTGCGGATCTCGCCGTGAAGTCCGGAGAAGAAGTAGCCGCCTTCGTCGAGCGGCCGGGGGTCGGTGTTGGAGGGGAAGAGGAAGAATTCGAGTTCCGGACCGACCTTGAAGCCGTCGACGCCCGCCGCGGTCCGGGCCCGGCTCAACATCTCCTTGAGAACCCGCCGCGTATCGGCCTCATAGGGCCGGCCGTCCGGAGTCAGGATGTCCCCGAACATGACCGCCTCCCGCCAGCGGATGTCGGGCTGGAAGCCGACGTACTCCCAGGGCAGGACGCGGAAGGTGCGGGCCTCCGGCCGGATGACGAGGTCGCTCTCCTCGATCCGGACGAACCCCTCCACGGACGAGCCGTCGAACCCCTTTCCCTCTTCGAAGGCCCGAGCCAGTTCCTCCCTGGGAAAGGTGAAGTCCATGGGACGGCCGAGGATGTCCGGGAACATAATCCGGATGAATTCGATGTTGTTGGCCGGGTCGCGGACATAGTTCAGCACGTCCTCTTTCCGGGCGAAACCGAACGGCCGGACGGGACCTCCCGCGCGGCGTGTAACGGGCGCCGCTTCTCCCGAACTTCGTTTGGTCATTGAAATGCCCTCCTGAAATTTCATATGTAATGAATTTAGAATAAATATTATGTATTTGTCAATTATTTTATTAAATATATTGACAATCGTATTATATGAAAGCTATGGTATAATCGCCTGACTTTCCGGAAGGAGCGAGTCCCATGAAAAAGACCGCAGCGGCGCGACGAACGGCGGGAGGAAAGACGGCTTCATCGGCGGCCGGTCGGACGGCCGGGCCGGTCATCGACGACCTGGGGAAGAAGATACTCCGGGTCCTGAACGAGAACGCCCGGAGGAGCTTCCGCGAGGTCGCCAAAAGGATCGGGGTCTCCGCTCCGGTCGTGATCCATAAGGTCAAACAGCTCGAGTCGTCGGGCGCCCTGCGGGGCTATATCCCCCTCGTGGACCCCGCCGCCCTCGGGCTGGACCTGACGGCCGTCATCGCCCTGCGCATCTCCAAGGGGCAGCTTCTGGAGACGCAGGAGCGGATCGCCAAGGACCCCCGGGTGAGGGCGGTGTACGACATCACCGGCGAGTGGGATTCGCTCGTCGTCGGTCTTTTTCGCGGACGCGACGACCTCAACGCCTTCATCAAGAACCTGCTCGCCCAGCCGAACGTCGACCGGAGCGTGACCCACATCGTCTTGAACACCGTCAAGGAGGAGTCCCGCGTTCCGGTTTGAGGCGGACGCGGGGCCGCGCCGTTCCCCCCATTTCCGCCGCGGGCCGCTCTCCTTTTCCGATGTTGACAGCGGTTCGGAATATGACATAATGACCCCTTCCCGGGCAGGAGGTGCGGCATGGCGGAGAACATTTTCAAGACCATCGGCCATCATTACATCGTCGAGGCCTCGTCCTGCGACCCCGAGATCATAGGCAGCGTGGAGAAGGTCCAGCAGATCCTGGTCAAAGCCGCCGAGGCGGCCGGCGCCCAGGTGTGGGCCATTTCCTTCAGCCGGTTTCCGCCCAACGGAGTGAGCGGCGTCGTGGTCATCTCCGCCTCGCACATCTCCACCCACACCTGGCCCGAGAACGGCTACGCCGCCCTGGATATCTACACCTGCGGCGCCGACGTCGACCCCGAGAAGGCCGTTTTCTACGCCGTGGAAGCTTTCGGCGCCTCGACGTCGCACATCACCGAGATCACCCGCGGCATAGACGAGGGGGACGCCGCCTATTACCACAGTTTCGTCACCTGGGAAGAGAACTTCCGCAAGACGAAGGAAGCCGAGAAGCGCAGAGAGCGCTGTAACGACTCCTGATTTTTCCCGGTTGTAAAGGATTTTGACGCTTTTTTCCTAGCCTTCAAGGAAATCAGGAGGATTTCCTTGTTTTCTCCTTGGCACAATTCTGGCAAAATACCCTCTAGCCGCCCATGAATAAATATGCGACGGGAACCGCGGCTCTGGTCCTCCTCTTCTGGGGGGCGTGTTCCGGAGCGGCCGCCCTGACCGGAGAAGGGGAAGCGGGACTGGTCGACAAGCTTCAGGCGGCTTTCAATTCCGGCCGGGAAGAAGCGTACACCTCGTTCTTCGTCCCCGAACTCAAAGAGCAGGAAGCGGCATTCCTGCGCGACCTCCGGGAGGGCTTCGCAATGGAGCGCGCCTCCCTCTATCAGGCCCAGTTCATGGAGTCTCCGGACGGCCGCAGACGGGTTTTTTTCCAGGCCCTCTTTGAGAACGCCTTTTCGGTCATGATCCAGACCTGGGACTGCCTCCTTCAGCCGGAAGGAGAGGGCGCCGTCATCGCCGAAAAAAAGATCAGGGTCGATCCCGGCCTGCTCTACAAGGTGTCGATCCCCTCGGGACGGGTTGAGGCGGCTTCCCGGGTGGAGATACGCCATCGGGACATCAGCCTCGTCTTCAGCGACGCCTACGTGTTTTACGATAACATCCCCGGCCTGGACACGGCGCTGCTGGTCATCGGCCGGGGCCGCGTCGCTTACTCACCCTCATCGCCCCGGGAAAAACACCAGCTGGAGCTGGCCTATAAGACCCGCGCGCTCACCGCTCCGGTCGGTTATGCCTTCTGCCGGTTTTCGAACCATTTCTTCCGCGAAAACGTCCGCGTCGTCCCGGCCGTCGGGGAACGGGCTCCGGCGCCCGAAGGGGCCGTCGCGGCCCGGGCGGCCGCCCTGTTCCAGAGGCATTACCCGAGGTATTTCACCGTGGTCAACTCTCTGACCGGGGAGAGGTATTCGTTCCTCCCCCAGGGAGAGGAGGCCGTCCTGGATTTTCTGACCGAGGACAAAAAAGAGCTCACCTATATCTACACTCCCTTCTCCACCGAGGAGATCCATCTCGTGGAGCAGAACCGGCAGAGGCTGATCAACCTCTACTCCCCGCCGGAGGAGGAGGGGCAGAGGAAGATGTTCATCTCCTTCAAGGAGAAATTCGACGTCCTGCACTACGACCTGGAGGCCAGCGTCGTTCCCAAGACGTTCCATCTCTCGGCCAGGGCGAGGCTGACCTTCAAGTCGCGGGTGGACAACCTGGACAGCATCAAGCTCCGGCTGAACAAGGACCTGGAGATCGTCCGCGTCCAGGACCACCTCGGCCGAGAGCTGTTCAACACCCGCGACAAGTTCCGGGATCTGCTGTACATCTATTTCCTCGAGCCCTGCGGCCGGGACGAGTCCCTCAGCCTGGAGGTCCTGTACCGGGGACGGCTCGTCCCCCCCGACCAGACGATGGACGTCCTGACCGCGGGCCAGACCAGCGAGACGTTCATCCTCACCCCCCCGCGGTACGACAGCCTCCTCTACAGCCGCTCGGCGGGCTGGTACCCCGAGCCGACGGACGAAGACTATTTCACCGCCCGGCAGAAGATCATCGTGCCCCCCGAGAACGTCTGCGTGGCCAACGGCCTGCTCGTGGAACGCTCCGTCCTCAGCCGTCCCTCGGGCGTGGTGGGCCTGGACACGGCCGGGCATGCCGTCTATGTCTTCGAGGCCAAGGAGCCGGTCAAGTACCTGTCCTTCATCGTCGGGACCTTCGACCGGGAGGCCCGGAGTCCCGGTCCGCCGCCCCTGGACTATCTCATCTCCTCCGGCATCTTCTCCTTTAAAAGGATGAACGCCGCCGTATTGAGAGACATCCTGGACTTCTATGAGGGGTTGTTCGGCGCCTTTCCCTACGAGGCCCTGACCGTCGTCCATCGCCTCTGGCCGGTCGGCGGAGGCCACAGCCCCGCGTCCTTCGTCGTGATCAACGAGCTTCCCCGCAGCCTGGATTCCCGCTTGCCGATCAACGTCTCCAGCCCCGTGGACCTGTCGCGCTGGAAGGAATACTTCGCCGCCCATGAGATCGCCCATCAGTGGTGGGGCCAGGGCTTGACCTGGGAGTCCTACCACGACCAGTGGTTGAGCGAGGGGCTGGCCCAATTCTCCACGGTCCTCTTCCTGGGGGAAAAATACGGCGAGCGGACTTTCCTCGGCATTCTGGAAAAATTCTGCCAGGGGACGAACGCCGCCTCGCGCTGGGGGGCGATCTCCCTCGGCGCCCGCCTGAGCAACCTCAACTTCGAGGCCTACCAGGTCATCCTCTACAACAAGTCGGCGGTCGTCCTCAACCTCCTCAAGGAGATCATCGGTCCCCAAGCCTTTTTCGCCGGGCTCAGGGATTTTTTCCGGAGCCACCGTTTCGCCGCCGCCCGGACCGCGGATTTCCGGAGAGCCATGGAGCGGTCCTCGGGGCGTGACCTGGCGCAGTTTTTCAGGGGCTGGTTCGACTCCCATGAGCTGCCCGACGCGCGGATCGGACTGGAAGAAGTCGGGACGGGAGAGGACAGGCGCCTGCAGGTCAAGGTCCGCCAGATGTCCGGGGTGTTCGTCTTCCCCCTGTGGCTGGAGTGGCAGACGGCCGGCGGCCGGGTCGTCCGGAAAGTGATCGTCGAAGACGGAGAAGCGGTCATCAGCCTGCCTTTCCAGGGGCAGCTCAAGACTCTGAGGGTCAACCCCCACAAGATCGTCCCGGGCTCGCTGAGAGTCAGCCGCTAGCGGGCCCAGCTAATAGTGGTTTTCCGTTTCCACCCCGAGCCGCTTGATCATCTCGTTGAGCGTGGTCGGTTTCAGTCCCAGGAGCTTGGCCGCCTGCTTCTGAACGCCCCGGCTGCGGTGCAGGGCGTCGACGATGACCTGACGCTGGAAGGCCTGGAGCTGCTCCTTGAAGCTCAAGGCCGCCTCGAACTTCGAAACGGACGTCGGAGGGTGCGGCGCCAGATGGAAGGCCGGCAGGCTGGTGCGGTCGATGATCCTGGCCTTGGTGAAGACCACCGCCCGCTCGATCAGGTTTTCGAGCTCGCGGATGTTTCCCGGCCAGTGATAGTCTTCGAGTAACCGCCACACGTCCTCGTCCATGCCGTCGACGGTCTTGTTGTTTTCCCTGCCGTAATGCTCCAGGAAGTGCTTGACCAGGAGCGGGATGTCCTCTTTCCTCTTCCTTAAGGGAGGGAGCTCGATCTTGATGACGTTCAGGCGGTAGAACAGGTCGTCCCGGAAGGTCCGGCGCCGGATCATGTCCTCCAGGTCGACGTTCGTGGCGACGATGATCCGCACGTCCACCCTGACGGTCTTCGTCCCCCCCAGGCGCATGAACTCCCTCTCCTGGAGGACGCGCAGCATCTTGGCCTGGGTCTCCGGGTTGAGGGCCGAAATCTCGTCGAAGAAGATCGTCCCCCGGTCGGCGGCCTCGAAGAGGCCCATCTTGTTGCTGACCGCTCCGGTGAAGGCCCCCTTGACGTGCCCGAAGAGAAGGCTCTCCAGGAGCTCGGGCGGCAGGGAGCCGGAGTTCACGGTGACGAATGGGAATTGCGACCGGTCGCTGTGCTGGTGGATCGAGCGGGCCACGAGCTCCTTGCCCGTGCCGCTCTCGCCCTGGATGAGGATGGTCGTGCGCGAGGGCGCCGCGGTCTTGATGAGCTCGAAAACCGTCTCCATGGTCTTGCTCTTGCCGATGATGTTGGCGAAGCTGAACTTGCCCCGGAGCTCCTCCCGCAGCCGGGTGTTCTCCGCGCGGAGGCTCCGGTGGTCGAGGGCCCGCCGGATGGTCAGCAGCAGCTCCTCGTGCTTGAAGGGTTTCTGGACGTAATCGTAGGCGCCGCTCTTCATGGCTTCCAGGGCGGATTCCACCGAGGCGTAGGCGGTGATGATGATGACCGTCGCCTGGGGGTTCTTCTCCCGGATGCGCTTCAGCACGGTCAGGCCGTCCAGGCCGGGCATGAGCAGGTCGAGAAGGATCAGGTCGAACTCCCGGTCCTCGAGCTTGCCCAGGGCTTCCTCGCCGGAAGTCGAGATCTCGACCTCGTAGCCCTCCGCGCTCAACAGCTGCCCCAGGACTTCGTGGATGACGGGCTCGTCGTCGATGACGTGGATGACGGTCGGCTGCGGCATGTCTTCGTCCTTAGCTAGGGATTCCCCGGGCGCCGGCGCCTGGCGTCCAGGTCCATGGGCAGGATCACGGTGAAGGTCGACCCCCGGCCCTCCCGGCTTTCGACGCTGATCCGGCCCTCGTGCTCCTTGATGATGGCGTGGCTGATGGACAGCCCCAGCCCCGTCCCCTTGCCGATCCCCTTGGTGGTGAAGAAGGGGTCGAAGATGCGGGGCAGATGCTCCTTCTTGATCCCCGTGCCCGTGTCGGACACCCGGACCAGGGCCTCGTTGTTCTGCTCGGCGACCTCCAGGAGCAGTTCGCCGCCCTCGGGCATGGCGTCCAGGGCGTTGAGGATGAGGTTGATGAAGACCTGCTGCAGGCGTTCGCCCTGGGCCCAGATGGGCCTCAGGGCCGCCGGGCGGAACTCGAGCCGGATGTTCATGGCCTTGAGCTTGTATTCGATCAGAGCCAGGATCTCCCTCAGGCTGTCCACGAGCTGGACCCGGGCGAAGGCGATCTCCGAGGGGTTGCGGGCGAAGTTGAGAAGGTTCTTGATGATGCGGGCCACGCGGTCGGTCTGGACCTCGATCTTCCCCAGGATCTGGGCGAAGTGCGGGTCGATCAGCTTCTTCTGCAGCATCTGGACGTAGCTGGAGATGCCCGTCAGGGGGGTGTTGATCTCATGGGCCACGCCCGCCGAGAGCAGTCCGATCGAAGCCAGCTTCTCGGAGGTCATGAGCTGCTGCTGGAGCATGATCTTGTCGGTGATGTCCTCGAAGACGATGACCGTGCCGTAGGGGTTGAAGTTGTTGTCCAGGAGGGGCGTCTTGGCGATGTCGAAGATCCTGGTCTGGCCGGGGGCGACGTCCAGCCGGATCTCGCTCAGGAGCTGATAGTTCTGCTGGGTGTCGGAGGGGAACAGGGCGCCGAAGTTGGCCTCGCCCAGGACGCCCATCAGGCTCCTGTTCAGGGCCTCGTCCTTCCGTAGGCGGAACGTCTCCTCCAGGACCCTGTTCCAGCCGATGACCCGCCCCTCCTGGTTGAGGACGGCCACGCCCACGGTCAGGCTTTCGATGATGTTCTCGCTGTAATCCTTGAGGCGTTCGAGCTCCATGGCCCGTTCGCCGGCCTGGTCGTAGAGGTAGGCGTTCTCCAGGGCCAGGGCCACGGGATAGGCGATGGTCGTCAGCAGCTCCCAGTCCTCGCTGGTCAGGAAGGCGGCGTTCGTTTTCTTGCTCATGGCCAGGCAGCCGATGAGCTTGTCCTCGATCTTGAGGGGCATGAACTGGTAGAACCCCAGGGCCGAGAGCTTCTCGAAGTGAAAGCGCAATTCGCTGCGGCCGGTGAAGGCGTAGTAGGACAGATGCGACGATTCCCGCAAGGACCGGAAGAGGTCGGGGTCGAGGGTCAAGCGGGAGGGAAGGGAGGGGAAGTCCCCCCGCGCCTCGAGCAGGCTGAAGGTCCGGGGCTCGCTCTCGTCGGTAAGGAGGAGGGCGATGCCCCGGAGCGACAGGGCGTTGGCCACGAGCTCCAGGAGACGCTGGCTCAGGCGTTTCAGGTTCCGCTCCCGGCTCAGCTCCTGGCTGATGAACAGGAGGGTTTTGCGGTACTTGTAGCTCCGTCGGTAGAAGACCCGGTCGAGGATCGACTGGAAGAGCTTCTTCAGCGGCCCGATGAGCGTGGCGCCCAGGGCGATGGCCAGCACGCCCAGGAGGAGCGTCGTCCGCTGGTTTTCGGAGAAGAACTTCATCCTGGAGCTCACCAGGAGGTACAGGCTGGCGATGACGAAATAGGAGAAGGCCAGGGTGGCGGCCTTCTTGATGATGATCTCGAAGTCCATGATCCTGTACCGGGACAGGGAGTAGGAGACGGTCAGCGGGATCAGGGCCTGGAAGAGGATGGTCAGCTCGCCGGTCCGGGAGGGCAGGCGGCCGAGGAGGAAGGGGAGTGTGGTCAGGACCAGAAAGGGGACGACCCCGATCCCCAGGCCGTAGGCGATCCAGGTGTACTGTTTCTTGACCAGGACGGAGGTTGTGCGCCGGGCGCTGTGGAACACGGAGGCGATGGTCAGCAGCAGGAAGGCCGCGAAATGGAGCAGCTCGGCCTTCTCCAGCCCGTCGAGGAGAGCGACGACGCGTCGCGCCTCCAGGCCGCTCAGCCAGGGGAGGTGGAGCGAAGTCTGGCCGAGGAGGAGCAGGGCTCCGGGGATGTAGAAAACGACGGGCAGGTTGGGACGCCGCCTGACGAATTTCTTTCTCTGGGGGAAGAGGCTGAAATAATGAAAGAGCAGGGGGGGGAAGAGGACAAAGGCGGCCTTGTCCAGCCAGAAGAAGAGGCTGTCCAGGGCGTCCAGGCGCCCCGTGGGGGAAAAGACGTACAGGGCGTACAGGCAGATCGAGGTCAGGTAGAAGTACAGGTAGGGCATCGTCAGATGGGACTTGGCGTTGAAGAACACCACCGCTCCCAGGACGAGGGCGGTCAGGCCTACGAGGGCCAGGTAGAAATAGCCCGGCCCCGTGCCGCTCGTGGTCAGGTAGAACGAGGGCGAGAGGGGAGGTTGTCCCTCCCTTCCGATCTCATAAATGGCCCGTTGCTCGGCCTGGGCGATGAGCCACATCTGCTTGACCTGCTCCGCCCGGTTGGCGACGGGGTTGCCGTTGATGTTGAAGAGAATATCGCCTTCCTTGATCCCGGAGAGGTAGGCCGGTCCGTCTTGAAGGACGCGTGCGGCGGTCAGGCCGTTGGGGCGCTGAACCCAGACGACTCCGTCGCTGGGCTCTTTCCAGACGGCCCGCTGATAAATATTCCAACCGCCGAGAACGAGCAGAATGAGGATCACCGGCACGGCGATCGAAGTCAGTCGCTTGTTCATTCGATGGAATTCAAAAAATTGAACCTTTTATGCAAAAAAAATTTCCTACTTGAGGGCGTGCTTCCAGCCCGCCCGGATCACCCATTTGATGGCCGGTTGGGACCTGAGCTCCCTCAATTCCTTGTTCTCCTCGAGGCCCAGGGGGTTCGTATTCCGGGAGAGGTAGGAGCTCATGTAATCAAAAGCCGGTTTCTGGCCGGGGACGCTTTCCTGGGCGAGCAGCGTCCCCCTTGTGCGGACGAATCCCTGTCCTTTGGACATGCGCGGCGGAAACAGCAGCGGAGTCAGGGTCAGAAGGGCGATGAGCCCCCAGCCCATCCGCATCCTTCTTTTCATGCTTTAAAATTAAGGCTTTCCGCGGGGTTTGTCAACATGGCGCGTAGGACTCGCCGTCTCACCCGTGAATTCGGCCGTTTGCGCCGGGCGTGGGCGTTTCGGCCGGAGACGCTGACCGGCGCGCGTTTGACAAAGAAGAGGGCTTGCCCTAACATGAAAATCCTAATGCCCCAGTTTGCCTGCCGTCTGGCCACGGAGGAGGGACGCCTCCTGACGGAGACGTTCATCTCCCCCTCGCGCGAGGAATGCCGGAAACACTTCGAATCCAAGGGTTTTTGCGTCCTCTCGGTCAAGAAGGACTGGAAAAAAATCGAGATCTCGCTGTCCCAGCTGAGCCGCAAGGTGCGGGACAAGGATTTCATCCTATTCAATCAGGAGCTCATGTACCTCCTCCGGGCCGGGTACCCCGTCCTCAAGAGCTTGGAGATCATCATGAGCCGGACGAGGAACCGGAATCTCCTGGAGGTCCTGCTCCGTGTGGCCGACGGGGTCCGGAGCGGCAAGAACCTGTCCGAGGCCTTTGCCGCCCTGGGGGACAGGTTCCCGGCGGTGTATAAGGCCGCGCTGCAAGCCGGCGAGCAAAGCGGAGGCCTGGCCCAGCCCCTCGGTCGTTACCTGGAATACGCCCGCAACATCGAAAAGACCAAATCCCGCGTCCGGCGGGCGCTCGTCTATCCCAGCCTCCTCCTCATCCTGTCCTTTTCCCTGCTGATGGTCCTCATCAATTTCATCCTGCCCCGGTTTTCAGGGTTCTATGCGGATTTCGACGCCGATTTGCCCGGCGTCACGCGCTTCCTCGTCGGGTTCTCGCTCGTCATCAGGCGGGCCATGCCGTTCTTCGCCCTGGGGCTTTTGCTCCTGACCGCGGCGTATTTCTTGTTGGGGAGGAAGGAAGCCAACCGCGTCTGGCTCGACCGGCTCAAGCTCGGCCTGCCCTACGCCCGGAGGATATGGCTCGACACGGGAACGGCGCTTTTCGCCCGCACCCTGGGCTTGCTGGTCCAGGCGGGGATCCCGCTCCTGCCGGCCGTCCGGCTGGCCTGTCAGGCCATTCCCAACCGGCACCTGTTCCGCATGACGGCCGCCGTTCCCGAGGACATCCGCAACGGGCAGAGTCTTTCGGACTCCCTGGCCCGCTGCGGTTTCTTCCCCGGCCTGGCCCTGGACATGATCCGCATCGGCGAGACCTCGGCGAACCTGGAGGGCATGCTGGCCGAGACGGCGGAGGTCTACGACGATTCGGTCCAAGCCCGGGTGGACACCTTCGTCTCCCTCATCGAGCCCGTGCTGATCATCGTCATGGGCATCCTGGTGGCGGTCATGCTCCTGTCGGTTTATCTGCCGATCTTCAACATCATCACCGTCACCCGCTAACGAGCCATGGCCAAGAAAGACAAAGACACGACGCTCCTCAGCGAGGGACGCGACGTCCGGAAGCTGGCCGAGCTTCACCGCGTCCCGGAGGCCGACCTGAGCCGCGTGTCGCTCGACCGCGACCTCGTCCGGTCCTTTCCCCCGGAGTTCCTCTACCGGTCCAACTTCATCCCCTTCGGCCGGGACGGGGAGACGGTCCTGGTGGCCATGGCCGACCCCTCGGATATCGAGACCATCGACGCCGTGGAATCGTTCCTGGGACGCAAGGTCCAGGTCTTCGTCGCCTCGCCCCGAGCCGTGCACGAGGCCCTGCGCCAGAGCGAAGCCGTGCTCCAGGTCCTGAGGGAAGCCACGGAGGGATTCGTCACCCAGGTCGTGGAGAAGGAGGACGGCCAGGAAGAGGAGGTCCTCTCCATCGAAAAGCTGGCCGATCAGGACGGCTCGATCATCAAGCTGGTCAACACCATCATCTTCACCGCCGTCCAGAAGAGGGCCTCGGACATCCACATCGAGTCCCGGGAGGAGGGGGTCCAGGTCAAGTACCGCGTCGACGGCGTGCTCGGCCAGGCCATGGAGCCCGTGGACCGGAAGTACCACTCGCCGATCATCACCCGCCTCAAGGTCATGTCCGACCTGGACATCGCCGAGCGCCGCGTGCCCCAGGACGGCCGGTTCCGCCTCCGGATCAAGGACAAGACGATCGACTTCCGCCTGTCGATCATGCCCGGCATCTACGGCGAGGACGCCGTGATCCGCATCCTGGACAAGGAGATGATCACCGAGGCCTTCGCCGAGCTGAGGCTGGACCTGCTGGGGTTTTCCGAGGAGGTGCTGCAGCGGTTCCGGCGCTACACCCTCCAGCCCTACGGCATGATCCTCGTCACCGGCCCGACGGGCAGCGGCAAGACGACGACCCTCTACGCCGCCCTGACCGAGATCAAGAGCCCCGAGGACAAGATCATCACCATCGAGGACCCGGTCGAGTACCAGATCGACGGCCTGACCCAGATCCCGGTCAACGAGAAGAAGGGCTTGACCTTCGCCCGGGGGCTGCGCTCGATCCTGCGCCACGACCCGGACAAGATCATGGTCGGCGAGATCCGGGACCCCGAGACGGCCCAGATCGCCATCCAGTCGGCGCTCACCGGCCACCTGGTCTTCACCACCGTCCACGCCAACAACGTCTTCGACGTCATCGGCCGCTTCCTGCACATGCAGGTCGACCCCTACAGCTTCATCTCCGCCCTGAACTGCATCCTGGCCCAGCGCCTCATGCGGGTCCTCTGCCCCCGGTGCAAGACGGCGGTCAAGGTCGACGAGGCGATGATGGCCGATTCCGGGCTGCCCGCGGACACGTTCCGCCGCCAGACGATCTACGAGGCCCGGGGATGCTCCGAATGCGGCCTGACCGGCTACCGCGGACGCACGGCCATCGCCGAGCTCCTGGAGCTTTCGGACGTCATCCGGGAGATGATCCTGGAGAGGAAGCCGTTGTCCGAGGTCAAGAAACGGGCCAAGGCGGAGGGCATGGTGTTCCTCCGCGAGGTGGGCCTCCAGAAAGTCCTTCGGGGAACGACCAGCCTGAAGGAGCTGAACAAGGTGACGTTCGTCGAATGAGGATCAAAGAGTACTTCCTGCGGGGGCCGCGGCTCGGCCTGCACTTCATGCTGACCTCCCGGGCCCTGGCCTGCCTGTCCCCGAAAGCCCGTGAGCGACGGGCGGACTACGGACGGGCGATCCTGCCCCTGCCCCCCAAGAGCCTCGAGCCCGGTTTCGAGGCGCCCAACATAAAAGACCCGGCCGGGTTGGCGGAACTCGTCCGCGAAGCGGCCCGAGGGGCGCGGGGCGGGGGGCGCGACGCCGCGCTCCTTCTGCCCGAGACCTGCCAGAAGAGCTTCGTCCTGGCCTTCGAGGGATTCCCCCCCCGTGCCGGGGAGAGAAGGGAATGGATTCTCTGGCGGCTGAGGAAGCAGATGCCCTCTTTGCCGGAGGATGTCCGCCTGTCCTACGACGCCGCGTCCAACGGGTCGCCGCGCCGCGTGTTCGCCTCCCTGGCCCGGTCGTCGGTCATCCGGGAATATGAGAGCCTGTTCGCCTCCTGCGGGTTCAAGCTGAGAATGATCGGGCTCCCCATCCTGGGCTTGCTGAACCTGCTCGACCGGCAGGGGGAGAGGGACGTCCTCCTGGTCAACATCGAAGCGGACGCCGTGAGCCTCCTGGCGCTTCTCGACGGACAGCCGGCTCTCTACCGTCTCAAGCCTTTTCTCGCCGGAAAGGACCTCGTCCCGGATGTCCTGGCGGCGGCCGTCGCCAGGGAGATCGCGGGGACGAAGCGCTTTCTCGAGGACCGGGAGAAAAGGGCCGTGGCGGCCGTATGGGTCCGCGCGGGCGCGGGCGGGGATCCCGCGGAACTCCTCGCCGGCCTCAAGGCCGGACTCGAACTCCCCGTACGCCGGCTCGATGCGCCTCCCTCGTCGGGCTTCAATCAGCGGGAGGGGCATTTCCTGGGCCCGCTCATAGGAGCGGCGTCATGAACGGAAGCCGCGGGATCAACATCAACCTGGCCGGCGAGCCGCTGAAAAACACGAGGTTTTTCAGGGCG
>VGJG01000002.1 GCA_016867615.1 Candidatus Aminicenantota bacterium
GGTTGGTCTCGATCGTCTCCCGCCGCCTGTCCCAGGACTGACGGACGTTCGACACGGCCGCCAGGTGGAAGACGCGCTCGGGGGCCGCTTGGTCGACGACCGTCTCCAGGCCGTCCTCGGAGCGCAGGTCGAGACGGACGAGGTCCCGGTCGTCGCAGCCGGGATGGTCGGGGAAGCACGTGCCCGCAACGAGGTCGCCGCGCTCCCGCAGCAGCCGCACGAGATGCCGGCCGACGAAACCCGTCGCGCCGGTGACCAGGACGCGGGCCATGGCCCTGCCCCTAGACCCTTTCCCTCCAGTAGTCGAGAAGGTCGCGGAGGGTCTTGTCGAAGGGGATCTCGGGCTTCCACCCGGTGAGCTTCACGAACTTCGTGCAGTCGGGCTCGAGGATGGGCACGTCCGAGGGACGGATCCGGGCGGGGTCGAGCTCGACCTTGACCCTGACCGTGCTCATGCCCAGCAGGCGGTCGAGCATCTCCTGCATGGTCACGGCCTTTCCCGTGCCGAGGTTGTAGACCTCGCCCTCCACGCCCTTCTCCAGGCTCAGCCAATAGGCGCGGACCATGTCCCGGACGTCGGTGAAGTCGCGCTTGGCCTCCAGGTTCCCGACGTGGATGACCGGCGGCCGGCGGCCCTTCTCGACCTGGGCGATCTGCTTGGCGAAGTTCGAGGTGACGAACACCTCGCCCCGCCTCGGGCCGGTGTGGTTGAAGCCCCGGGTGCGCACGACGCGCAGGCCGTAGCTCTGGTGATACTGGTAGCCGAGGAGGTCCTGGGCCACCTTGCTGACGGCGTACGGGCTGAGGGGCCGGAGGGGGTTGGTCTCCTTCATCGGCACCTCGTCGGCGTTGACGTGGCCGTACTCCTCGCTCGAGCCGGCGACCTGGATCTTGGGGTCGAGCTTCAGGTCGAGGACCGCTTCGAACAGGTTGACCTGCCCGATGGTGTTGATGGCCAGGGTCTCGGCCGGCAGCCGCCAGGAAGTGGGCACGAAGCTCTGGGCGGCGAGGTGGAAGATCCAGTCCGGCCGGATGGCGGCCAGACACTTCTTCAGGGAGACGATGTCTTTGATGTCTCCCTCGTGGAGCTCCACTCTGTCCAGGATGCCCTGGATGTTGTCCATGCGGCTCCGCCAGCGGACGAGGCCGTAGACCTTGGCCTCCGGACGGCTGGAGAGGATGTGCTCGGCCAGGTGGCTCCCGGCGAAGCCGGTGATGCCCGTGATCAAGACGTTCATAGGTGCTCCTCGGAGGAGAATGTCCGGGCGCCGCCGGACGCCGCGCGGCGCCGGCCGGCGGAGTGGGCATTGTAGTATGAAACGGGCCAAAAGAAAAGGGCGCGTCCGTGGCCGGAGGCGGGGCGGCCGGCCCGGGCATGGACAGCGGAACCCCTCCCGGCGGATAATGGGCCGGAAAGAACCCGCCATGAACGACCGCGTCCGCAGGCACAAGGACCATCTGACCGGGGAGCACCGGCTGGGCGACCTGGGACAGCTTCTGTTCGCCGTCCTCTTCGCCGCGGCCTGGGTGGGCGATACGTTTTTCCTCCGGCTGACGATCGTCTTCCCCGGCCGCCTTCCCTGGTACCTGAGGGTCCCGACGGGCTTGGCCGTCTCGGCGCTGGGTTGGGTCCTGGCAGCGCGGGGAATGACCCAGATCTTCGGCGACAACCCGCCCGCCGCCGGCGTCGTCCGGACGGGCGTCTTCAGCCTGACGCGCCACCCCATCTACCTGGCCGAGATC
The DNA here is from genome assembly GCA_016867615.1 of Candidatus Aminicenantota bacterium. GTDB lineage: Bacteria > Acidobacteriota > Aminicenantia > Aminicenantales > JAFGAV01 > JAFGAV01. The sequence continues at coordinate 1,744 of VGJG01000002.1, forward strand.
CTTCTCTACCTCGGCCTGCTGGTGATCAGCCCCTCGCTGGCGGCCGCCGGCGTCGTCCTGGCTGCGGCCGTCTTCCTCCATTTCCTCTCGCGCTACGAGGAGAAGCTCCTCCGCCGGCGATTCGGACGCGACTACGCCGACTACATGAAGGACGTCCCCATGTGGTTTCCCCGGCTCCGGAAAAAGGGGGCCGCGTCCCGATCCTTTTGAAGAAAACCGGGAAGCGCGGGGGGCGAGAGGAAGCTCAAGGCCGCGCCCCCGGAGCGAGACCGGGAGTTCCCGGGCTTGCTTGAGTGAAATAATGATATGATATGAGTCCGAAAAAGGAGCCGCAGGCCATGCCGATAGGAAAAAAACAACGACGCCTGATAGCCGCACTGATCGCCGCCGGGGCGGTCGTCGTCCTCGTGGTCCTAAACGCCCTGAAGAAAACCGAAGCGGACGCCTATGTGCTGAAGCCCATGGACCTGAACTACACCATCCTGGCCAATTGCACCGTCGATTTCCCCCTCCCCCTGGACATGACGTTCCTCCGGGAGGGCATCGTCCGCTCGGTGGAGGTCAAGGACGGAGACCAAGCCGCCAAGGGACAGACGCTCATCGGGCTCGACGATTTCGAGTCCAAGCGCAACCTGACCATAGCCGCCGACACGCTCCGCGCGGCGGAGCTCCGCCTCAAGAATGCCCGCGATGAGGTCCTGCCCAACCTGGGGGAGAAGCTCAAGGAGTACGAAGTCAACCTCGATCAGGCCCGGCTCATGGTGAAAAGATATACGGAGCTCGAAGCCGCCGGCGGGATTTCGAAGGCCGAGCTGGAGAAGACCGAGAAAGAATACCAGCGGGCCCTTTCCCAATACAATCAGCAGAAGCTCGAGCTCGAGAATTTCTCGAAAAGCGGGCGCCTGGCCGACCTCGAAAGCCAGGTCTCGATCGCCGGAGCCCAGCTTGAGCTTGCGCAAAAGAACCTGGCGGACATGAGCCTCAGCGCGCCTTTCGCCGGGACGGTCATCAAAGTCCACGTCCAGGCCGGTCAGAAAGCGACGCCGGCCTCGAAAGCGGTGACGATCAAGGAGAACGCCCATTGGCAGTTCGTCCTGAACGTGGACCAGAAAGAGCTCCCCTTCCTCCGGTCCGGCCTCCGGGCGGTCGTCGTCCTGGACGCTTATCCCGGGGACAAGATCGAGGGCGAAGTCTCCTATGTCTGCACCGAGGTCGATAAGGAGAGAAACACCTGCGAGCTCCGCGTCGAGGTGAAGGAAGACAAGCCCTTCATCAAGTCCGGAATGGCCGGCAAGGCGGAAATCCTGGCTGAGGCCTATCGGGACGTCCTGGCCGCGCCCTCGCGATTCGTCAAGAAGGACATCGCCGGCCATTATGTCTGGGTGTGGAGCGGGTCGAAAGCCGAGCTGCGCAAGGCCGCGTTCCGGCCGGTGGGCGAACAGTGGGTGATCCTGGAAGGCCTCCCGGAAGGCTCGATGCTGCTCGACGTCGACCTGGCCGCCGCGGCGGCCAAGGTCAAACCGGGCCGCCTCCTTCCCGCCCCCGAGGCGAGATGATCGTCCGTCCCTATGAAGCCCACATCGCCCTCAGATTTCTCCTGAAGGGCCGGGGGCAGACGGTCCTGCTCCTGGCGGGCATCGCCGTCGGCGTCGCCGTTCAGTTTTTCCTCTCCTCCCTGATCGGCGGCCTCCAAGCCAGCCTGATCGAAAGTACGGTCGGCTCGTCGCCTCATGTCTTTGTCCTCCCCCCCGATTCCGTCCCGACGAGCGTCCTGGCCGGGGAAGGAGCGGCCGTGGATTCCCGCCGCGCGCCCCTTCTCGAGGGCCGCGAGATCCTCTCCTGGCAGGCCTACGTCGATTTCCTCAAGAAGGCGCCCGGTGTGACCGCCGTCTCGCCCTCGGCTTCGGGACAGGGGTTCATCGAGAGGGGCGGAAGCGCGACGAGCGTCGCCGTCAAGGGCATCCTCCCCGAAGAAGGAGCCGTCGTGTACCGCCTGGACCGGAATCTCCGGGAGGGCCGCATCGAGCTCAGCGGCGACGCGGCCGTCATCGGACAGACCGTCGCCGAAAAGCTCCGGCTCGCCCCGGGCGACAGGTTTTTCCTCAGGAACAACAAGGGGACGGGCGATTTCTTCATCGTGACCGGAATCGCCGACCTGGGGTCGGACCAGGCCAACGCCCTGGTGTTCCTGGCGCTCGACAGGGCGCGGAGCTTTCTCGGGCTCAACGGGGTGAGCGCCGTCGAAGTCAAAGTGCGGGATGTCTTTCAGGCCGAAGCGCTGGCCGCCTCCTTCCGCCGGGAGTTCTCCCGGGTCAAGTTCGAATCCTGGCAGGAACGGAACGCGGAGCTGCTGACGGCCCTGCGGTCGCAGAGCGGCTCCTCGGGAGTCATCCAGTTCTTCGTCCTGTTCGCCATCTCGCTCGGCATCGCCAGCGTCCTGGGCATCGCCGCCGTCCAGAAATCGCGGCAGCTCGGCATCCTGAAGGCCATGGGCGTGGACAACCGGGGCGCGGCCAACATTTTTCTCATTCAGGGCCTGACTCTCGGCCTGGCCGGCTCCCTCATCGGCATCGGCCTCGGCTACGGTCTCGGCCTGGCCTTCCTGAGGTTTTTCGGGACGGGCGCCTTCGGGCTCCTGCTCAATGCCGCCAACCTCATCACCCCGGCCGTTCTGGCCGTCCTGGGCTCGGCCCTGGCTTCGCTCATTCCGGCCCGGCGCGCGGCCCGTCTCTCGCCCATCGAGGTCATCCGCAATGGCTGACATCATCGCCGTCAAGAATCTCTTCAAGAGTTTCGGCGACGTCGTGCGCACCGAGGTCCTTCGCGACATCACCGCCTCTTTCGAGCGCGGGGCGCTCACGGCGATCATCGGCCCCTCGGGCTCGGGAAAAACGACGCTGCTCAACATCCTCAGCCTCCTCGAAAGCCCCACCTCGGGGACGCTGACGATCGACGGCCGCGATTTCTCGACCGGCGACGTCAACGCCGCTTCGGGTTTCCGCAACGCCCACATCGGGTTCATCTTCCAGTTCCACTACCTGCTCCCGGAATTCACCGCCCTGGAGAACATCCTCATCCCCCACTGGATCGCCCGAGGACGGCCGCCCGCGGCCCTGGTGGAGAAAGCCGAGTCCCTGATGAAGGCCATCGGCATCCATCACATCCGGAACAAGCATCTCAACCAGATCTCGGGCGGCGAGCAGCAGCGGACGGCCATCGCCCGGGCCCTGGTCAACGAGCCCCGGCTCGTCTTCGCCGACGAACCCACGGGCAACCTCGACCGCGAGACGGGGTTCGCCGTTCTGGAGGTCATGACCCGCATGGTCCGGGAGCTGGGGACGACGCTCATCATGGTCACCCATGACCGGGAGATCGCCCTGAGGGCGGACCGCATCCTGGAGCTCGTCGACGGCCGCGTGTGCAAGGCCTTCCTGGTCCGGGAAAAAGGGGAGGCCGGGGCGCGCGCCCTCCTCGAGGACCGGGGCTGCGCGATGGACTGAGGGTTCAAGCCGCCCTTTTCCGCGGCTTGCTCCCGGAGTCGATGAGGGCTATAGTGGCTTCATGAAGAACATCGCCTGGGGATTCCTCCTCCTCGGCCTGACGACCGCTCCGCTCTCCGGACCGCTGGAGGACGCCGTCGCCCCGGCCCCGGTCGTCGTGCCCCTGCGGGTCCTGGACGGAGACAGGTTCGTCGACGACCTCGGCATCGGGGACATCGAGCTTTTTGAGGGGGACGCGCGCCGCGAGATCGAGGGACTCTACTTCGTCAGGCAAGCCGGCATCGAGCGGCGGGAAGGTCCCCGGGAATTCGGCCCCCGGGTGAACCGGACCTTTTATCTCCTCTTCCAGATGACCGACTACAACCCCAAGCTGTCCGCGGCCGTCGATTTCCTCTTCAACGAAGCCCTCCTCCCCGGCGACAGCCTGGTCATCCAGACGCCGCTCAAGGCCTACAGCCTCTCGCCCCAGGCCTTCGCCCTCAAGACCAAAAAGGAGCTGGCGGCGGAGATGAACGGCCTCATAAAAAAGGACATCAAGACCGGGAACGCCGAGTTCAACAGCCTGCTGAACGACCTGAAACGGCTCGTCCGGAACATCGCCGGGATCAGTCCCATGGCGGGCATCGACTCGGATTACACGACCTCCCAGGCGGGGCTGGAGTACATGCTCTCCAGGTACAAGGAGACGGCGCAGAAGATCGAGTCCCAGAGGTTGATGGACGAGCGGAAGATCCTCGGCTTCGGCCGCCAGCTCAAGGGGGTCGCGGGCCGGAAGGTCGTTTTCTTCATCTACCAGCGGGAATTCAGGCCGGAGATGCAGCCCATGGTCCTGAACACCCTGCTGACCAACGCCCAGGACCAGCCGACCGTCATGAGCGACCTGCAGGACCTCTTCCATCTCTACAGCCGGGACGTGTCGTTGAACACGGAGCGGATCACCAACACCTTCGCCGACGCGGGCATCACCCTGCACTTCATCTTCATGAACAAGGAGCCCGAGAACGTCTCCGGGATCGTCATGCGGGAGCAGTCAGAGGACGTCTTCAAGGCCTTCACCCTCGTGGCCCGGGCCACGGGGGGCGTCGTCGACAGCTCCCACAACCCCACCGCCGCGTTCAAGAAGGCCGCGGATCATTCAGAGGACTACTACCTGCTTTACTATACGGGAGCCGGGAAGGAGACGGGCGGGGAATTCAGACGGATCACCGTCAGGCTGAAGAACCCCCGCTATGCGGTCTCCCACCGGCTGGGATATTTTCCCGACTGATTCTTCGCGGTTTTGCTCCCGGCCTCCGACGCGGAAGCTGTTTCTCTCCCGAGCCCCCCCGGGGAACGCCGGTCCGTCCCGCCGCTTACCGGATGCGCCAGAACGCTTCGAGGTCAAGGCCGTCGACCCGGCCGTCCGGGACCAGGTCGGCCAGGGGGTTCCAACGGGGAGGGGCGGGGGCGGCGCCCGGACCGAATCCCTGAGAGCCCAGGAGCGCGACAAGGGCCACGAGGTCGAACAGATCCCGGTCGCCGTCCATGTCCAGGTCTCCGAACAGGGCGGGCTCGATGAACCGGGCCAGGTGGGCGACGGTCAGGAAGGAGATCTCGTTCCTCGTGGGCGCGATCTGCGCGCCCGCGGGAACGGGGGTGAACCCATGGCCGGCGTTGAGGACCTTGATCAAGGCGCCGGCGTTCCCGGCCGTCCTCAGGGCCTCGGCGAATATCTCGGCCTGATGATAGGGAACGACCGGGTCTTGGTCGCCATGGATTATGAGGACCGGCGGGTCGTCGGCCGTGACGTAGGCGGCGGGCGAGGCCCGGCGGGCCGTTTCCGGGCAATCGGCGGGAAGGCAGCCTAGAAAGCCGGCAAGCGTGGCGGCCTGTCCCGGGGCGAGGTCGAGAAAAACGGTCAGGTCGGTCGGCCCGAAATGGTCCACCACGGCCTGCGGCCGGCTGCTCGTCCCCGCCAGGCCCGGGCCTTCCAGTCCGTCGTCATCGTCCGCCGCGGCCATGAGCGAGACGAGATGCCCGCCGGCCGAGCTGCCCCACAGGCCGATCCGGTCCGGATCGATGCCGAACTGGGAGGCATGAAACCGGAGATGCCTCACGGCCAGCTTGCAGTCGTGGATGTGGGCCGGAAATTGGAACTCCGGCGACAGGCGGTAATTGACCGAGGCCACGGCGAACCCGAGCTGAAAGAACATCCGGGCATAGCTCGTGTTGAAGGCGCCGTCCTTGTCGCCGGAATGCCAGCCGCCGCCGTGGACGAAAACGGCCAGGGGGATCGTCTGCCCGGCGCAGACGGCGGGCCGGGCGAAATCCAGTTTGAGGGCCCGGCCGTCCGCGTACCCATAGATGACGTCCTTCCAGACCTCGAGGGCCGGAAGAGCGGCCGCCGGGTCGGGCGGCAGGGGTCCCGGGACAAGGCGGCCTCCGAGCCTCCACTCCTGCTGCGCCCCGGAAAACGAGACCGAAGCAAGCGACAGGACAAGAACGGCAAGAGCTGAACCCGGATTCCTGGTCATGGCTTCCTCCCTATTTGAATAAAGGCCCGCTGGCTGTCATGTCTCCGCGGCAAGTGAGGGACGATCGTTTAGACCGCACGCCGGGAAAATACTTTGCCTGCCGACCCCGGAGGAGCGTCCGAGGAATCGTTCAGGCCCGCTTTTTATAATACGCCCGGGAGAAGGCCTTGAAATCGCGGCTTTTCTCCTTGATCTTGCGCCACCAGGCGGGGTTGTCGCGGTACCAGAGGACGGTCCGGCGCAGGGCCTCCCCGAAGCGCGCTTCGGGGCGCCAGCCGAGCGCCCGGAGCTTGCGGCAGTCCAGGGCGTAGCGCCAGTCGTGGCCCAGGCGGTCGGGGACGAAGGTGATGAGGCTCCTCGGCCGGCCGAGGGTGTCCAAAATCGTCCGGGCGACGTCGATGTTCTTCTCCTCGTTGCCCGCCCCGGCGTTGTAGGCCTCCCCGAAAGCGCCCTTCAGGATGACGGTCTCCACGGCCCGGCAGCAGTCCTCGACGTACAGCCAGTCGCGGACGTTCCGGCCCTTCCCGTAGAGGGGCAGGGATTTCCCCTCGAGGGCGTTCGTGGCGAAGAGGGGGATGAATTTCTCCGGATATTGATAGGGGCCGAAGTTGTTCGAGGGCCGGACGATGAGCACGGGCAGGCCGTAGGTCACGCAATAGGCGAAGGCCAGGCGGTCGGCGCCCGCCTTGGAGGCGGCGTAGGGCGAGGAGGGGTGGAAGGAATCGTCCTCCCTGAAGAACCCCGACCGGCGGCTGCCGTAGACCTCGTCGGTCGAGACATGGAGGAAGAACTCGACGCCCGGCGCGCGCCTCGCGGCCTCGAGGAGGGTGAACGTCCCGTGGACGTCGGTCAGGACGAACTCCCCGGCGTCGAGGATCGAGCGGTCGACGTGCGTCTCGGCGGCGAAGTGGACGACGCCCTGGACGCGGCCGATGAGCCGGTCCACGAGCTTCCGGTCGCGGATGTCGCCCTTGACGAACCTGTAGCGGGGGTCGCGCTCGACGTCGCGCAGGTTGTCCGGATTGCCGGCGTAGGTCAGCTTGTCGAGGTTCACCAGGCGCGTCCGCGGATGGCGCCGCAGGAGGAAGCGGATGAAGTTCGAGCCGATGAAGCCCGCCCCTCCCGTGACGAGCAGCGTCTTGTCCCGCAGCGTCCGGCCGCCCCGGCCGGCGCCCGCGCGCCCCGTCTTCGCCTCAGCCATCCTTGCGCGTCCAGTCGTAGGGGATGCCGCCCTGGTGCGGGTCGAGGCGGTGCTCGTCGGGCTGCTTGTAGTCGTAGACGTTGGTCGGAATGTTGACCACCATCGCCTCCTCCGGGCTGACGCACTTCCAGCCGTGGTAGACGTCGGCCGGCACCTGGACGAGGAGGGGGCTGTGGACGCCGAGAAAAAACTCGTTGATCTCGCTGAATGTCGGGGATTCGGACCGGCCGTCGTAGAGCACGAGCTTGATCATGCCCCCCAGGCAGCAGATGTTGTCGCTCTGTTTCTTGTGCAGGTGCCAGGCTTTGACCACGCCCGGATAGGTCGTGGTCATGTACACCTGGCCGAACTCCTGGAAGAGCGCGTCGTCCCGGCGCAGGATCTCCATCAGCCGTCCCCGCTCGTCGGGAAGGACCCGAAGCGTCTTGGTCTTCACGCCGGCGATCATGTTGCCCTCCTCTGCCCGCTATTTGATCCCGATCTCGCCCTTGTCCCCCACGACGAACCGGTAGACGGAGGGCTTGGGCGGGCACTTGTAGATCCGCACCCCGCGGCCGATCAGGCTCTCGTCCACGCGGCTGCCGATGTCCAGGATTTCGCTCCCCTCGAGGACGATGCTGTGCTCGATTTCGGTCCGGACGATGCGGCAGCCGCTCTGGATCGCGGTGAAGGGGCCGATGTAGGACTCGACGATCTCCGTGTCCCGGCCGATGATCGCCGGGCCGCGGATCGTGCTCGAGCGGACGACGACCCCCCGCTCCAGGACGACCGCGCCGCTCACCCGGGAGTCGGCGTCCACGTCGCCCTCGACCCGCCCCTCGAGCGACTCCAGGATGAGCCGGTTGGCCTCCAGGATGTCCTCGATCTTACCCGTGTCCTTCCACCAGCCCGTGACCAGGTGGGGCTGGACCTCGAAGCCGTTCTCGACCAGGTACTGGATGGCGTCCGTGATCTCGAGCTCGTTCCGCCAGGACGGCTTGATGGCCTTGGCCGCCCGGAAGATGTTGTGGTCGAAGAGATAGACCCCCACCAGGGCCAGGTTGGACTTCGGCTCCTTGGGCTTCTCCACGAGGCGCACCACCCGGCCGCCGCTCAGCTCGGCCACGCCGAACATCCGGGGGTTGGGGACCTCGGTCAGGAGGATCAGCGCGTTCGGCTTGCGGCGGACGAACTCCTCCACCAGGGAGGAGACGCCGCTCTTGAGGATGTTGTCCCCCAGGTACATGACGAACGGCTCCCGGCCCAAAAACGGCTCGGCCGTCAGGACGGCGTGGGCCAAGCCCAGGGGCTCCGGCTGGTCGATGTAGGTCACCCGGACCTCCGGGCCGAAGCGGCTCCCATCGCCCACCGCGCCCTGGATCTCCTCCCGGGTGTCGCCGACGATGATGCCGATGTCGCGGATGCCTGCCTCGACCAGCGCTTCGATGCCGTAGAACAGGACGGGCTTGTTGGCCACGGGCACGAGCTGCTTGGACTGGGTGAACGTCAGGGGCCGAAGCCGGGTCCCCTTGCCGCCGCTGAGGATCAAGCCTTTCATCTTTCCGCTCCGCTCACAGAGGTCAAAACCTGGGGTTGTTCAGGAACCCCTCGCTGCCGCTGAGGCCGCCCAGCGTCACCCGGATGATGGGCACGATCTCCGAGCGGTATTGAAAATACATGAACCCGGCCCGGATGACAAGACACTGGTAATCGTACAGGAGCTGGAAGGTCATGTGCTGGAGCTCCCGCCGCAGGAGGTTGAAATTGACGTCGGTCTGGGCTTCGAGCCCCAGGCGGGGGAACTTGAACCGGCCGCTGAGGTTGGCCTGGTGGCGGTCCCACCACGGCTCGTCCTGCCAGACGCTGATGCTCTTGAACCAATTGAGACTTAAAAAAACGTTGTCCCGCGGCGACCCCAGGGAGGCGCCCAGGCGCAGGGAGGAAAACGACCGGTGATACGGGTTGAAGCCCGCCGAGAAATCGAGGCTGAACTTGGCCGCCGGGAAATAGCGCAGATAGCTCGACACGTCCGAGAGCCGGGGGACCTTCCCCTCGAAGCGGTAGAGGCTGAGCGGGCTCTGGTCGGGCGAGAGGTAGTACACCTGGGCCAGGCCGAAGGTCAGCCGCTCCCTCGGCATCTCGCCCTCCTTGACCAGGATGTGGCTCGTCAGCCCGTAGACGACCTGGTGGTAGCGGAAGAAGCCCCGGGCGGTGACGATCTTCTCCGCGCCCAGGGTCGGGCTGTCGTAGCGGTAGCTCACCGACGGCTCGATGATGTGCTTGACCCGGGCGGCCCCCTGCTTGTCCCGGAACACGCGGAAGAGGACCGGGCCCAGGACGTCGAGGCTCAAGACCGCGTTGCGGCTGAAGAACGGCTCGTCGACGATGACCTTCCGCTCCGGGTTCTCCGGGTCGGGGGCCAGGCTCTGCCAGTAGTAGTTTATGTTGGCCGCCGCGGCGGCGGTCGCCGTCAGCCAAGGGATCGAGGAGAAGGGCAGGCTGAGGACGGGCGTCAGGGAGAAGCTCTGCAGCCTCCGCTCCAGGCCGGCCTCGAACTCGTCGTCCCAGCCGTAGCGCCAGCGGCTGAAGGACGAGGAGAAGGAGAAATAGAGCGGCGAGAAGACCTTCATCCGGAACGAATTGAAGCTGAGCTGGGGCAGGTAGGTCGTCAGGATGGAGCGCCCCGAGTCGGGGAAATAGGTCTCGAAGCGCGAGGCCCGGGCGTTGAAATGAAACCCCCGCCAGGCCTTGGAGAGATAGACCTGGGTGCGGCGGTTGGAGACGGCGGCCTGGTTGAAGTCGTTGTCGAACTCGCGCAGGAAATCGAAGGAGCTGTTGTAATCCGCCTCGCCCGTCAGGCTGAACCCCAGGGGCAGGGTCTGGCTGTGGCGCCCCCGGACGATGAAGGCCGGCCCGGGCTTCGTCCCCGTCTCGTCCGCCTTGAAGAAGAAGCTGCGGAAGACGATGTTGCCGGCCGTCCCGTCGCCGAGGATGTAGCGGTAGTCGAAGCCCAGGCCGAGGCCCTTGCGGCTGTAGAAGGTCAGCTTGAGGGTGGCGTCCATGTTGCGGGCCATGGCCCAGTAGAAGTCCTGGTTGAGCTCGAACCCCTTGGTGGCGGTGTGGTTGGGCTGGGGCATGAGGAACCCCGACCTCCGCTCGAGGGGATAGCTGATATACGGCAGGTAGAACACGGGCACGTTCTTGACCCGGAAGACCGGGTTCCACATGGCGACGTAGTCGTCCTTCTTCAGCGTGGCCCGGCTGCAGGAGAACTGCCAGCGGGGCACGGGCTGGCTGCAGGAGGTGAAGCGGGCGTCCTGCAGGGCGTAGGTCCTGGGGTCGCGCCGCTCGAGCCGGGCCGCCTCGAAGAGCATGGTCGGCTGGGCCATGCCCCGCGCCCCGTCCATCACGCCCAGGCCCGAGTCGGCGTTGAAGGTCAGCGTCTCGGCCCGGATGACGTCCGTCGCCGACTGGAGCACGACGTTGCCCTCGGCCCGGACGTCCTTGGTCTGGAGCATGACCTCCACGCTGTCGGCGAAGAGGATGAGGTCGCCGTAGTGGACCTCGACCTCGCCGCGGGCGAAGACGCGCTCCTCGGTCCGCTCGTAGAATTGAGCGATGATCTTCCATTCGGGTTCGGATCCGGTCCGGGTCTCGGCCGGCGGCGGGGACTCGGCTCTTTTTTGCCGGGCCGCGCGCCGAGCCTCCCTTTCGGGCGTCTCCTGGGGCGCCGCGCCTAAGAGCGCGGCCGCGAGGAAGAGGACGAGGAGGAACACGGACGGCGCTTTTTTTCTGAAAAAAGCGGAAGCCGTCATGCCCGGAAGGGTATCACACCCCTCCGGGCTTAATCAACGCGGCCGGCGGGCCTATCGGATGAGATCATGAGCGGGAAGGAGGCGTCCTCTTTATTGATCATAAACGCTTGACGGATACTACCAGATTATTTACACTATCAAATATAAACTTAAAAATAAGAGATCGAGCCATGCGCGCGTCGGCCAAAGATCTGAGGTTTCACTCCAAGGAGATCCTAAATGCGGTCTCCCGGGGGGAAGAGGTCATCATCACCTTCCGGGGGCGTCCCAAGGCCAAGATCGTTCCCCTCAGGGATGAAGCCCGGTCCGGAAAAGCCGATCCCCGAAAGCTTTTCGGCATTTGGAGAGACAATCCCGAAGTCGCGGACGTGGATGGGTTCATTCGCAGCGTCCGGCGGGGACGGTTCCCGTGATCATCGACACCGACGTGCTGGTCTGGTACATGCGTGGAAATCCGAGGGCCGGGATCGTTCTCGAAAATGAAAGGGAGTTATGCGCCTCGGCCGTGACCTATGTCGAACTCATGCAGGGGATGAGAAACAAGCGGGAATTCGCAGAGTTGCGCAAGACGTTCCGTGCCTGGAACGTCAAGCTCCTTTTCATGACTGAAGAAATATCCTCCAAAGCCGTCTTCTACATCGAGCGCCATTTCCTCAGTCATCGGCTGACCCTTGCGGACGCCCTGATTTGTTCCACGGCCGTTGTTCACGGTGAAACGCTGCTCACCGCCAACGACCGCCATTACAGGATGATCAAGGAACTCCGCCTGAAGGTCTTCCGGCCGTAGGTCCGGATCTTATATATTGAACTGGCCGGTGTCGACCCACTCCTTCTTCAAGACGGACCAGAAGTCCTCGGCCAGGCCGCGCAGGACGTAGTCGTAGGGCAGCCAGCCGTAGCCCTTCTCCCCCCAGCCCCCGCCCCAGGAGTTCCGGACGAGTAGGGCGCCCGCCGAGACCCGGCCGCCGTGCGCGTTCCGGACGCGGAGCTTGTCGTCGTAGCCCACGGCCGCCACGGCGTGGCCGCCCAGGATCTTCTCCCTCTCCGCGGGGAAGGGGATGCGACCGCTCTCCGCGGCCTGCTCGATGGAGTTGTAGACGGTGAAGCCGAACATCACCGGGTGGCCCGCGGCAAGATATTTCTTGACGCCGGCCAGGACGGCCTCGGCGGCGACGCCGGGCGGGTCATGACGGTAATACTTGACCGTCTTGTAGTTCTCGGCGAAGGCGTAGCAGAAGGCCGGCGGCTCCCGGTCGAACTTCTGGCCGTCGGTGTAGGGCCAGTACTCCTCGGGCGGCACGCCGAAGAGGACCATGGCCCCCATGGTTTTCCTCAGGTAGGCGCCCGTGTCGCCCTTGAGCTTCATGAGGTTGCGCGTCACCTTGTAGAGGAACAGCCGGGAGGCCTCGACGTGCCGGCCGAACGAGCGGCGCTCGTAGTATTCGAGGATGCCGACGCCGGCGTGGGCCGTGCAGGAGCCGAGGCCCGCCTGGTCCTCGACGGCCGAGCACCATTCGCGGAGGTCGACCGCCGCCGGGAGCGCGCGCCGCGGCCGGTTCCGCCCGCGCTTGGGTGCGGCTTCCACAAGCCCCGTCGGCTCGAGCAGAGAGACGACGTCCGCGGTCTTCTCCGTATAGTCCCTGAGGTCGGGGTAGTCGGGCAGCCAGCCCAGGCTGTACTTGGTCATGGTTCCCATCGGCAACCCTCCCGGGAAATTTTGTAACGGGCGTGCGCGGCCGCAAAGCCGCGATTTATCAGGCTTTTAGTCGAAGTCGCGGCGAAAATCTGGAAAAACACCGGTCTCGGCAACTCTTTGCGGCGCAGATGCTGTTTACGGAACGATTGAGCCGCCGGTCAAGCGGCGCAGCCGGACTATTCAGTACGCAACAACCGGCATTGTTGCGGCGCGGGCGCGCTTTGGAGTGCGGCCTCATGAGGCCGCTTTCAAAGCGGCGTCGTGCCGCCGCACTCCAAATACGGCCGGCCGATCTTTCCGAGGCGTTCGTGATGTTCGGCCGGCGCATGGCCGAGCCGGGACCGAGATGCGGGCGCGTCAACGGCCGCACTCCAAAAAAGACTCCGCATGTGCTATTATATCCAGCCGGAATGGCAGGAAAATGGAGACATCGCGAGAACTTCCGGAGGATCGCCGACCTGAGCTCGCTGGGGCTCATGCTGCCCTCGTCGATCGCCGTGGGCCTGTTCTTAGGCTATCTCCTCGACAAGTGGCTCGGGACCGGTCCCTGGCTGCTTTTCATCTTTCTTCTCCTGGGCATCGCCTCCGGCTTCCTGAGCCTGCTGCGCGGCCTCAAGCGCCTCTCCAAGGACGACGCGGATGACGAGCGCCCCGCCCCCTGACGCCGCCGAGATCGCCGCCCTGAAGCGCATCCCCCTCGAGATCCTGGCCTGCGCCGCCGTCTTCGGCCTGGCAGGCCTCATCCTCTGGGAGGCGCCGCAGGCCCTGTTCATCGTCCTCGGCGGCGGGGCGGCCGCGGCGAGCTTCCTCGGGCTGCGCCGCTCGCTCGAGGACCTCCTGGCGCGCGACCGGAAGGGCGCCCAGCGCCGCGGCGTCCTGCTCTACGGCCTGCGCATCCTGTTGATTCTCGTCGTTTTTTCCCTTATAATCCTCTTCTATTCCAAGATGGTCCTTCCCTTCGCCCTCGGTTTTTCGGCGCTCGTGGCCGTCCTGCTCTACGAGGCCGTCCGGTCCCTCGCCCGACTCCGCCAATGGAAGCCCTAGAGCACAGCCTGTTCGTCGTCGACCTGTTCAACCGGGCCGTGGGACGGCCGCTGGCCGGCCTCCTCCTCCGGCTTGGAATCGAGGTCAAGGACCCGGCGCATTTCTTCCCCGACTACATGGTCATGAGCCTCCTGCTCCTCGGAGGCCTGACCCTGACCCTGGGCCTCAGCGCCCGCGGACTGAAGCTCGTTCCCGGCCGGCGCCAGAACATCCTGGAGATGATCGTCCAGGCCTTCGAGGGGCTGCTCACGGACATCATCGGACCGGAGGGCAAGAAGTACCTGCCGGTCATCGGCTCCCTGGGCCTGTTCATCCTCTTCGGCAACCTCCTGGGGCTCGTCCCGGGCATGATGTCCCCCACGAGCAAGCTCAACGTCACCCTGGGCTGCGCCCTGTGCGTCTTCGTCTATTACCACTGGCAGGGCATGAAGGCCCAGGGCGTGTTCAAGTACCTCAAGCACTTCATGGGGCCCATCCCCCTGCTGGCCCCGCTCCTCATTCCCATCGAGGTCATCAGCCACTTCTCCCGGCCGATCTCGCTCTCCATCCGCCTGTTCGGCAACATCTTCGCCGAGGAGCTGCTGATCGTCATCATCGCCTCGATCATCCCCGTCCTCCTGCCCCTGCCCTTCATGGCCGTGGCCATCTTCACCGGCAGCATCCAGGCCTTCGTCTTCGTCCTGCTGGCCTGTATCTATATCGCGGGCGCCGTCGCCCATGAGGAAGACCATTAATCCCCTAAGGAGTCGTGCCATGTCCAAAGCGAAGAAAACACTCGTGCTGACCGGGGCGGTCCTGCTGCTCGTCGGCGCCCCCCTGCTGGCCCAGGAAGCGGCCGCGGGCGGAGGACTGACCGAGACCAAGGCCTCGCTGTTCAAGATCTCGATCATCGTCGGCGGGATCGTCATCACCCTGGCCGCCGCGGCGGGCGCTTTCTGCCAGGCCAAGGCCATCAGCTCGGCCTGCGAGGGCATTTCCCGCAACCCGGGCTCGGCGCCCCACATCCGCTTCGTGCTGATCTTCGGCCTGGTCCTCATCGAAACGCTGGTCATCTACGCCCTGCTCATCACCATCATCATCCTCATGGTCCAGTGGGGGAAATACGTCTGAGCGCGCGGCCCGCGCCGTTTCCCCAGCGGGAAGGAGAGGGACATTTCGGCCTCGTCCCGGCCGATGGAGGGCCGGGCGGAGGAGGCGGATAGACAGGCGGAACGACGCGCCGGCGCGCGAGGAGTGAACGCCGGCTGAGGAGAACGCATGCCCGAGGGAAAACCGCCCCGCATCAAGGTCGCGGACCTGGCGCGGCTCCTGGACTGCCCCTATGAGGGCGACGGCGAGGTCGCGATCGGCGGCGCCGCCGCGCTGGAGGGCGCCGGCCCCGGCGACCTGGTCTTCCTCTCCCAGGAGCGGATGAAGCCGCTCCTCGACCGGACCGGAGCCTCGGCCGCCGTCCTGCCGCCCGGGATCGCGTTCGACCGAATCCCCGTCCTGCGCTCGGACGACCCCCACCGGACGTTCATCCGGGCCGTGGAGCTCCTGTGGAGCCCCTACCGGCCCGAGCCGGGAGTCCACCCCACGGCCGTCGTCGCCTCCTCGGCCCGCATCGGGCGCGGCGTCGCGATCGGCGCCCTGTCCGTCGTCGGCGAGGAGGCGGAGATCGGCGACCGGACGGTCGTCTTCCCCCTGGCGAGCATCTATCCCGGCGCGAGGGTCGGGAAAGACTGCGTCCTCCACTCCCACGTCACTCTCCGCGAGGGCGTGACGCTCGGCGACCGGGTCGTCCTGCACAGCGGGGCGGTCGTCGGCTCGGACGGGTTCGGCTACCTCGCCGAGAAGGACGGGTCGCGCCGCAAGATCCCCCAGAAGGGGACGGTGGTCATCGAGGACGACGTCGAGGTCGGGGCCAACGCGGCCGTCGACCGGGCGGCGCTGGGCGCGACGGTCATCGGCCGGGGGACGAAGATCGACAACCTCGTCCAGGTGGCGCACAACGTCACCATCGGCCCGGACAGCGTCCTCGCCGGCCAGGCGGGCGTCGCCGGAAGCTCGCGCCTCGGGCGGCGCGTCATCCTCTCCGGGCAGGTGGGCGTCTCCGACCACGTGACGGTCGGCGACGACGTCGTCATCGCCGCCAAGTCGGGCGTGACCAAGGACATCCCCGCGGGCTCGTTCGTCTCGGGCAGCCCCCATCTCGACATCCGCGACTGGCGCAAATTCTGGGCCTGCGCCCCGCGCCTCTACGACCTCGTCAAGGAGGTCAGGCGGCTCGCCGCCCGCGTCGCGGAAATTGAATCGAAAAAACCGACGAGGCCCGCTCTCAACGAAGGAAAAGGAGCAGGAGGAGGACGGCGGCCAGGGGAGCGATAAGAAAGATGAAAAGGAGCGTGTTCCTCAAGCCGGCCTGTTTGGCTCCCCCCGGGCCCGTTCCCTCGGGCGCCAGCACTCCCCGGATTTCGAGCGGCCGCTCGTCGCGCCGCACGCCGGCCCGGTCAAGACCGCTCGTGATGCGCTTGGCGTTCTTGAGCGCCGCCGATCCCATCTGATCCGTCACCCAGACATTGACGCTCGAGCCGTCTTTGCCGAAGAGGCCCAGCCCGCCGTACGCGGCGCTGCTGAGGAGGAACGCTCGTCCGGCCGCCCCGCCGCGCACCCCCCCCTTTCCCGCCAGCGCCGAGAGCCAGGTGAGGGTGATCAGCCAGCGGGGCGGCTTCAACACAAGCGGCCGGTAGCAATCCAGGTCTCTGAAGA
>VGJG01000003.1 GCA_016867615.1 Candidatus Aminicenantota bacterium
GGGAACGGGCGTCCCCGCTACGAGGTCGTGCTCGACGAATCCGTGATCCCGGCCCGCCTGAGGGACGCCCTGGCCGGGGACCGTATCCGCCGGGTCGTTTTCATCGGTCAGGGCACGGCCGGAGTCGCCGCCCGAGCCTGCGCCGACATCCTGAGGAGCTGCCTCGACGACTCCTCGATCCAGGTCCAGTCCATGAAAGCCTCGGAGCTGAGCGTCCTGGCCCCGGGCCGCCGGGATGACCCGCCGCGTCTCGAGGACACGCTCGTCGTGGCCATCAGCCAGTCGGGGACGACCGCCGACACCAACCGGACGATCGACCTCGTCCGCGCGCGCGGCGCCCACACCCTGGCCGTGGTCAACCGCCGCGACTCGGACCTGACCTTCAAGGTCGAGGGGGTGCTCTACACCTCGAGCGGGCGCGACGTCGAGATGTCCGTGGCCTCGACCAAGGCGTTCTACGCCCAGATCGTGGCCGGCGCGCTCCTGGGAACGGAGCTGGCGCGCCTCGCGGGTCGGCGCGACGCGGAATATGTCTCCGGCCGGGTCGGGCTGCTCCTCGGGCTGCCGGAGGCCATGCGCCGGGTGCTCGCCGGCCGGGGACGGATCGAGGAATCGGCCCGGAGGACCGCCCTGCGCCGGACCTACTGGGCCGTGGTGGGCAGCGGGCCGAACAAGGCGGCGGCCGACGAGATCCGCATCAAGCTCTCCGAGCTCTGCTACAAGACCATTTCCTCGGATTACGTCGAGGACAAAAAGCACATCGACCTTTCCTCCGAGCCCCTGATCATCGTCTGCGCCGCGGGCGCTCCCGAGACCGCGCTCTGCGACCTGGTCAAGGAGACGGCCATCTTCCGGGCGCACAAGGCCGTTCCCCTGGTCATCGCCGATGAGGACGAGGACCGTTTCGCGCCCTACGCCGAGGACGTCTTTCCCGTTCCGCGCCTCGAGGCGCACCTGGCCCCCGTGGTGACGACCCTGGCCGGTCATCTGTGGGGCTACTACGCCGCCCTGGCCATCAACGACGGGGCGAAGTTCCTGGACGATTTCCGGAGGGATCTCGACGCCGCCCTGGAGAGAAGCGCGGCCCGGGGGCTGGATGTTTACGACCTGATCGTCGACCTCTCCTTCCGGGAATTCATGACCGGCTTCTACGCGGAGCTGAGAAAGAAAGAGAGGGCAGGCCGGCTGCCGACGGCCTCGGGCTTCGACCGCCCGGCCGACCTGCTCCTGCTGCTCAAGTACCTCTCCGGTAGGCTGCCCGCCGCGGACTTCGAACTCGATTTCGGCGTCAAGGGCACGGCCCTCAACATGCTACAGGCGCTCCGGACCGGGCTGGCCGAGGCCGTCAACCGTCTTTCGCGGCCCGTGGACGCCATCCGGCATCAGGCCAAGACCGTGACCGTGGGCACGAGCCGCATCAGCGACAGGCTGGAGGGCTTGCTCTTCGACGCCCTGGAGGACCACGGCGTGCACGCCTCGCAGCTCACCGCCCGGAACATCCACGTCCTCAAGAACCTTCAGGCAATCGTGGCGGGCATCACCGGGTCCTCCTTTTATTGGATCGACGGCCTGAACCTCCTGGGCGAGCCCACCGAACGATCGACGATCGAGGTCCGGCGCAAGGGCGGAACGCTCCGGAACATTCCCTCCCGCGTGGAAAGCGACAACCGTCTCCAGGGCACGAAGAGCATCATCGTCCGGCAGGGAAATGTCTACATCGGCCGCGGCCGCAAGGACGGGCTGAGCATCCTGGTCGTCCCCGTGCTGTCGCCTTCCCCGTCCCGGCCGAACATGATCGAATTCCTCCTCCTGCTGCACGTCGTCTTCCGGGACCGCGTGCCGCTCGGGGCCAGGGTCAAGGCCCTGGGGGGGAAGTACGAGCACATCAAAAACATCGTCCTGGAGACGAGGGGTTCATGGGACGACGGCTGGCTCGAGGCCGTTCCCATAGATGACCTCTTCGGCCTCTCGGCGGAAAAGGTGGCCGAGTCGCTTCCGATCCTAAAAACCTGAGCGAAGCTCGTCCATGTCGCCCACGACCTCGAGACCCGCAAAACTCCCCGTTCCCTGAAACAGGGGGAGAGTCCTCCTCCCGTCCCTCCGGCCGAGCGCGACCTCGACGACCGCCGACAGGGTCTCGCGGAGACGCCTCTCCATGGCGCCCTGGACCGGCGAGGCGAGCGCGGCTCCGGCCGCCCGAGAAATCGACTTCGCGGCCGTCGAGAGCCAAACGCCCCTCGAGGTCGTGTCCGAAGCTCAGGACGCCGTGATAGCATTCCATGTTCGGCGCGAAGGCGTACCAGCCCATGGCCCCCGGGGAGAAAAGCCTGACCGGCCAGGGCCGGAGGCCCAGGAAGCGGAGTGTTCCCAGGATCGCTCCGCCCGGGCCGGCGGCGTCGAGCCCGGCGCCGTCCAGAGTGAAACGGCTCCGTCCCAGAGAGAGATCGAAGCGGAATTTACAGAGAATTTACCCCCTCTTCATCATTTCTTAACAGGGAAGAATTACCCTGTGGCCGAATGGAAACTCAAAAAAAAGGAGAATGCACGTGAACAGAACCGCGCTCACGGCCGTCCTGGCCGCGCTGGCCGTGGCTCTGGCCGCCCTGGCGACCCCGCTCCAGGCGCAACAGAGCTTCGGCACGACCATCTTTTTTGATTATGTCTTTTTTCTGTCGGACAACGGGCCCCTAACCTCGAACGACCTGAACAACCAGTTCAGCTTCCGCCGGGCTTATTTCACCTACGAGAACCGTTGGGGCGATTTGCGCTTCCGCTTCCGTTACGACGCGGACAACACGGCCAACGTCACTTCGGTCAACTTCGCCAAGTCCTCGACGAGCACGGACGGCAAGCTCCGGCCCTACATGAAACACCTCTACATGCAATACGACAACCTCCTGCCCAACTCCTCGATCAAGGTCGGCATGGCCGACACCCTGACCTTCAAGCCGGCCGAGGACCGCTGGGGCTTCCGCAGCGTGGCCAAGACCCTCATGGACAACTTCCGGGACGTCACCGGGGTGAGCATCAGCGCCACCTCGGCCGACCTGGGCGCGAGTCTGACCGGAACTATGACCAAGTACTTCAAGTACGGGGTCATGGTCACCAACGGCATCCATTACACCAGCGTCGAAAAGGACAAATACAAACAGATCATGTTCCAGGGCACGGTCGTGCCCCTCGCCGGCTTCTCCCTGGTGGGCTACATGGATTACGAGAAGCTGTCCCAGGACGAAGAAGCCAAGACCACCAAGCTCGACGCCAACTTCGAGATGGTCAAGAACCTGACCGTAGTCTTCGAGTGGTTCGCCTACGACAACGACAAATCCAAGCTGGCCGACGGGACGCACTTCGATATGCAGGGCTGGTCGCTGTTCGGCCGCTACATCGTCAAGCCGGGCAAGCTGACCCTGTTCGGCCGCTACGACCAGTACGAGCCCAATACAAAGGTCGGCGACGACAAGGTCGGCCTGGTCATCGCCGGTTTCGAGTGGCAGCCCACGGACAAGGCCGCCCTGAAGATCCAACCCAACGTGTGGTATTACACGTATGAGAATCCCGACAAGAAGAACGACGTCGTGGCGGTCATGACCTTCTTCTGGTCGTTCTAGGGACA
The DNA here is from genome assembly GCA_016867615.1 of Candidatus Aminicenantota bacterium. Lineage (GTDB taxonomy): Bacteria > Acidobacteriota > Aminicenantia > Aminicenantales > JAFGAV01 > JAFGAV01. Next base: position 3,617 of record VGJG01000003.1, read on the forward strand.
AGGAAAAAAGGAGAAATATCATGAATATGAAAAGAGTCCTCATCATCGGCCTTCTCAGCGGCCTGCTCGTCGCGGCCGCCGGGAGCCTCTTCGCCCAGAGGGCGAAGATGATCCAGGTCAAGGGCTCCGACACCATGGTCAACCTCGTCCAGATTATGGCCGAGGAGTACATGGACAAGAATCCCGGCGCCATGCTGGCCGTGCTGGGCGGCGGGTCCGGGACGGGCATCTCCGGGCTGATCAACCAGACCTGCGACCTGGCCAACAGCTCCCGGGAGTGGAAGCAGTCCGAGATCGCCCAGGCTTGGGAAAAGGGCGTCAAGCCCCGCATCTTCGTCATCGCCGTCGACGGGCTGAGCGTCATCGTCAACGCCAAGAACCCGGTGGAGAAGCTGACCCTGGCCCAGCTGGGCGCGATCTACCGCGGCGAGGTCAAGAACTGGAAGGCCGTGGGCGGGCCGGACAAGAAGGTCTCCCTCTACGGCCGGCAGTCCAATTCCGGCACTTACGTCTTCATGCAGGAGTTCGTCCTGGGCAACAGGAACTACTCCACGGACATGAAAGAAATGAACGGCAACGCCCAGATCATCGAGGGCGTCATCGCCGACGAGGGGTCGATCGGCTACGTGGGCGTCGGTTACCTGTACGACGAAGAGGGCCGGATCCGCAAGGGTCTGAAGATCGTGCCCGTCGCCAAGGACGACAAGTCCCCGGCCTTCATGCCTACGGACAAGGCGGCCGTGGACAGCGGCGATTATCCCGTGGCCCGGCCCCTCTACCAGGCCACGAACGGCAAGCCCGGCGCGGCCGTGGCGGCCTTCATCCGCTACGAGATGAGCCCCGAGGGCCAGAAGGTCGTCGAGCGGGAGGGCTTCTTCGCCATCAGCCCCAAGCACATCGCGGAGAACGAGAAAAATCTCAGGTAGTTTGCACGGTTTTCGGGAGCCGGGCGGCCTTCCCCAACCGCCCGGCTCCTCACTTTTCTCTTTCCCGTTGGAATTCCAAAGCTATATAATAGGTCAAACACGCGACAGCCATGAGCCCCCTCAAAGATCCGGCCCGAACGATTCAAAGAAAATGGGCTGCGGCCAAGGAATCGGCCATCAAGGCCTTCTTCTTCGTCAACGGCATAGCGGCCGTCGTCGTCCTCCTCGGGATTTTCGGGGTCCTTCTCTACACCTCGGTGCCCGCCTTCCGCGAGATCGACCTGAAGGAATTCCTGGGTAATACCGTTTGGGACCCGACTTCGCCCGAGAAGGCCGAGTACGGCATCCTGTCCATGCTGGCCAGCACCTTCCTGGTCACCATCGGCGCGCTGGCGATCGCCGTACCCGTCGGCATCGGCGTGGCCGCCTATCTGTCCGACGTGGCTCACTGGCGCGTCCGGGAGATCGTCAAGCCCATCGTCGAGATCCTGGCCGGCATCCCCTCGGTCGTGGTCGGCTTCCTGGGCATCGTGCTCTTCGGGCCGGCCATCGCCAAGATCTTCGGGATTGCCCACGGCCTGAACGCCCTGAACGGCAGCGTCCTCCTGGCGATCATGTCGCTGCCGACGATCATCAGCATTTCCGAGGATTCCCTGAACGCCGTGCCTACGGCCTACGCCGAGGCCTCCTACGGCCTGGGGGCCACGCGCTGGCAGACCCTCGTTCGGGTCAAGATCCCGGCGGCGCTCTCGGGCATCATCGCCGCGGTCATGCTGGGCATGGGCCGGGCCATCGGCGAGACGATGACCGTCCTCATGGCCACGGGCAACGCCCGCTCGTTCCCTACGGGGATTTTCGAGTCCGTGAGGACGATGACGGCCAACATCGCCATCGAGCTGGGCGAAGTCCCGTACCACACCACGCATTACTACGCCCTGTTCGCCATCGGCCTGGTCCTGTTCGTCATCACCTTCCTGGTGAACATGGCCGCGGACATCGTCCTGCGCAAGTATCAGGAGAGAGAGCAATGAAGCGCAAGGTCTTCCAGTTCCTGGGTTTCATGCTCCTGCGGACCTGCCTCTATATCGTCCTGGCCGTGCTCCTGCTCTTTCTGTATGACATCATCCGCAAGGGCGGGGGAGCGATCTCCTGGGAATTCCTCAGCCAGCCTCCACGCCGGGGTATGACCGAGGGGGGGATCTTCCCGGCCATCTTCGGCACCTTCCTGGTGACGATGATCACCTCCGTGCTGGCCGTGCCCATGGGCATGTTCGCCGCCATCTACCTCAACGAGTACGCCCGGCAGACGCGACTGACCCGTCTCCTCCGGCTGGCCATCCGGAACCTCTCGGGCGTGCCGTCGATCGTCTACGGGTTGTTCGGCGTCATCCTCTTCGTCAACATCTTCGCCTTCGGCACCTCAATCCTCTCGGCCGGCCTGACCCTCGGCCTTCTGACTTTGCCCTGGACGATCACCGCCTCCGAGGAGGCCCTCAAGACCGTGCCCAACTCCTACCGTGAGGGCGCCCTGGCCCTGGGGGCCACGAAGTGGCAGTCCATCAGGACCAACGTCCTGCCCTATGCCCTGCCGGGCATGCTGACCGGAACGGTGCTGGGGCTGGCCCGGGCGGCGGGCGAGACGGCGCCCATCATGTTCACCGGCGCGGCCTTCTTCCTGCCCATTCTGCCCAAGTCCCTGGGGGACCAGTTCATGGCCCTGCCCTACCACCTGTACATCATGGCCACCCAGCATCACAACATCCTCAAGGTCCGGCCCCTGGCCTACGCCACGGCCCTGGTGCTCATCGTCCTGGTCCTGGGGATGAACATGACGGCCGTCGTCATCCGCTACCGCCTGAGGCGCAAGAGAAGGATGGGATCATGAGTGAACTGCTGAAGATCCGGACCGAGAACCTCGATTTCTACTACGGCGCCAAGCAGGCGCTCAAGGGCGTGAACCTCGACTGCCCCGAGAAGCGCGTCACGGCCATCATCGGCCCCTCGGGCTGCGGCAAGTCCACCCTCATCCGGACCCTGAACAGGATGAACGACGTCATTCCCGGAGCGCGGGCCGCGGGCCGGGTGCTGATCGACGGCCTGGACGTCCTGTCGCCGAAGATGGACGTCGTCGAGCTGAGGCGCGCCGTGGGCATGGTCTTCCAGAAGCCCAACCCCTTCCCCAAGTCGATTTTCGACAACATCGCTTACGGGCTGCGCATCAACGGCCTCCGGGACAGGCAGAAGCTGGCCGAGGTCGTGGAGCGGAGCCTCCGGGGCGCGGCCCTCTGGGAGGAGGTCAAGGACAGGCTCCGGGACAACGCCTTCTCCCTCTCCGGGGGGCAGCAGCAGCGGCTGTGCATCGCCCGGGCTTTGGCCGTCGAGCCCGAGGTCATCCTCTTCGACGAGCCCTGCTCGGCCATCGACCCCATCGCCACGGCAAAGATCGAGGAGCTCATCTTCAAGCTCAAGGAAACCTACACCGTGGTCATCGTCACCCACAACATGCAGCAGGCGGCCCGCGTCTCGGATTTCACGGCCTTCATGATGCTCGGGGAGATGGTCGAGTACGGCCGGACGGACAGGATCTTCACCAACCCGGCCAACAAGCTGACCGAGGACTACATCACCGGACGGTTCGGGTAAACGGCCCCGGCCGAGGAGGCGACATGGAACGTCAATTCGACGAGGATCTCAAGAACCTCAGGGCGCTGCTCATGCGCATGGCTTCGCTGGTCGAGGAGTCGATCACCCAGGCCGTCCTGGCGCTCAAGGCGAACGACGAACGGGCGGCCCGCCAGGTCCTGGAGCGCGAGGAGGAAGTCAACCTCCTGGACATCGAGGTCGACGGGGCCTGCCTCAGGCTCCTGGCCCTCAAGCAGCCCATGGCCGGGGACCTGCGCTTCATCACCTCGGCCATGAAGATCGGGGAGGAGCTGGAGCGCATGGGGGACCTGGCGGTCAACATCGCCGAGCGGACGCTGGAGCTCATCAAACTCCCGCCGCTCAAGCCTCTCATCGACATCCCCCGCATGGCCGCCCTGGCCCAGGCCATGGTCCGGGACGTGATCAGCGCCTTCGTCACCGGGAACGAAAAATTGGCCCGGGAGGTCTGCTGCCGGGATGACGAGGTGGACGAGCTCAACGACCAGATCTTCCGCGAGCTCCTGACCTACATGATGCAGGACTCGGGCAACATCGCCCGGGCGGTGGGCCTGATCCTCATCGGGCGGCACCTGGAGCGGATCGCCGACCATGCCACGAACATCGGCGAGGCCGTTTTTTATCTCGTGGAGGGCAAGACGATCAAGCACCACATCGAGACCAGGGACCGGAAGAACATCAAGCTCACTTGTTGAGACGCCGCCTTGCGGCCCGGCACGCAGAGGGCCGTGTGCTCCTTCGGCTGACGGCTTGGGGATGAGAAAGGCCGAGTTTTGAGCGGCGAAATCCTGACCTTCCGACTGGGCGGGCTGGGCGACCTGCTGGTCGCGCTGCCGGGGCTGAGCCTCATTCGGGAAGCCTATTCCGGACGCAAGATCACGCTCGTCTGCCGGGAAGCGTACGGCCTGCTCCTCAGGGAAGCAGGGATCGTGGACGGCGTCGTTTCGGCCGACGCGGCCCTGATATCGGGGCTGTATCGGGAATCCTGCGCCGGGGAGGCGGCTTTGAGAGCCTGGCTGGGCCGATTCTCCTCGGTCTGGTGTTGGATGAGCGGCCGGGAGAGCGGTCCGGAACTGGCCCGGTCCTTGATACGGCTCGGGGTACGGACCGTCCATTGCATCGGACCGCCGCCTCGCCGGCTTTCGCGTCCTTTCTACGAATACTTTTTCAGGGAAACTGCCGCGGCTTTGAACCGCCCCGGACTCGGCGCGGCAAAACCAGAGGACTTTTGCCGTTTGGCCCTATCGGGAGAGCGGGGGGCTCACCGGCCGTCGACCCTCGCCCGTCCGGCGGTCATACACCCCGGAAGCGGCGGGCGGGAGAAGTGCTGGCCCCTGGAGCGGTTTTTGGAGGTCGTTTTGCGTCTGGCCGCACGGGGGATGGGGGGATTCCTGGTCACGGGAGAAGCCGAAGAGCGCTTGGAGCCCGCGCTCGAACAATTTCATTTTCCGGACGGCTGGACCTGGATGAGACGTCCGCCCCTTATCCGACTCGCCGGGCTTCTGGCAGGCTGCCGCTTTTACCTGGGCAACGATTCCGGTGTCAGCCACCTGGCGGCCGCCTGCGGCGCGCCGGTTGTGGCGCTCTTCAGGAGAGAAAACGAAATTTTATGGAGACCTTGCGGCCGGACCGGGGTGATGAGCGCCGTCAACGTCGAGGAAATCGGGCTGGATGACGCGTGGCCGAAAATTCTCTCTGTGGTGGATGCACACGATTGAGTGCAAACAGCCATAACCCTCGTGTTTTCAAATTCATAGGGTTGAAAAAAACAAGATATTCACAGGGTTATCCACATTAATGTGAATATCATTTTCCATTCATCTCATTCCATTCAAGATAACGATGGGATTCCCCGGCTTGACCTCGGCGCTTCAATCCTGTTTAATGATTCCCGTCAGCCTGTTCCCGGAGAGATGATGAACGACGATATCTGGAAAGAGCGGCTGAGGAGCGTTCTGGGGGATTTCGACCTCCTGGAGAAATGCAAGAGGGACACGCTCGAAAATTTCGAGCAATTCTATGAATTCATCGCCGAGCCGGCTTTCGAGAGCCTGAGGCTCGAGCTGCGGGCCTACCGTCTCAAAGCTTCCTACGGCCGCTTGAAAAAAAGACGGATGCTCTATTTCCGCGTGAATTTCCCCCGGTCGCGAACGGAGAACTTTTATTACATCCTGGTCCTGCCCAAGAACGCGGTGGAGATGAGGCTCAAGATGATCGTCCGCGGCCGGAGGATCCCGCAGGCGGCCTTCGAGGACCGGGAGGACGCGTTCCTGCCGGGCCTTTCGCCCCGGGAAATCATGAAAATGGAGAGGGAAACCCTGATCCTGGACGTCATCGCCCGCTACCAGGAGTTCAACTACCGGGCGAGAACGACGCCCGATTGAAATCGGGCCACAGCGCGCCCGGCTTCAGATGTTCTTCAGGATCCAGCCCAGGTAAGCGAGGTCCGGACGGTCGGCCGTGCTCTGGCTGATGTACTTGAACCGTAGAATCCCCTCTCCGTCCAGGATGAAGACCGCGGGAACACCCTGATCGCCCTTGCTCCCCCCCCATTCCGAAGCGAAAACGCCCAGGGTCTTCGAAATCCGGCGTTCGGGGTCGAGCAAAAGGGGGAAAGGCGTAGGAACCTCTCCCTCCTTCATGCTCAAGTCCTTGGGAAAAAGGGACCGCATCCGCTCCAGGCGCTGCCGACCCTGCTCGTCGAGCTTTTCCGGCTCGGCGGGGTTCTTCCAGCCCCTGATCTTCTCGAGCTGGGAGGGGGTGAGCGACAGGAACTCGGAGACGACATCGCGGTCGAAGGGGAAGAGAAACAGGATCTCGGCGTTGTGTTCGGTGCGGAAGGCCGACGCCGCCGCTGCGGCTTCGGCGTACTGGTAGTTGCAGATCGTGCACCAGCGGCCCTCGCCGGCGTAAACGCGGGGCACGATGAGGACGACCTTCTTGCCCTTCAGGTTTTTCAGGTCGATGGTGTCGCCCTGGGTGGAAGGCAGGACCAGCGGCGGGAACGGCAGGCCCAGCAAAGCCGGCCTCAGGACCGGCTCGGACTTGGCGGGGGGCTGGGATTGCTCCGAGGCCTGTTCCCCGCTTCCGGGGAGGAACATTCCCCAGGCGGAAAAAGCAAGCCAGAGGGATAGAGCGAGAACGATTTTGACTTTCATGAGGCGCTCCTTTGCCTATTTCGGTCCGGACGCGGCGAAACCGCCCGCCCCGCCGCGCCGGAGCTTGTAGTGCTTGTAAATGAGGACGCTCAGGCCGATCCAGAGCAGGACGAAGGCGATGTTCAGCACGGCGAACTTCTCTATGGACAGCCCCAGGAAGGTGGTGCCGGCGAAGACCGCCAGGGCGGCCAGGGCGTCGCCGCCCCGGACGAAGAAGGTGTCGATGGCCGCCTTGGCCTTGTATTTTTCCTCGCGGGGCGTGACCAGGAACAGGGCGGCTTTGGTCGTGTTCATCAGGGAATAATCCGTGCCGTTCTCCAGGGACTTGACCCACTTGACCAGGACCAGGGTGGCGCCCAGGGAGATGAAGGCATAGCCCCCCAGGGCGATGAAGGGCAGGACGAACAGGGCGCCGCCCACCCCCAGCCACTTGAAGATCCGGGAAACGAGGAACAGCTGGATGACCAGGGCCAGGATGTTGGTCAGGAACTGGTAGTCGGAGAAGAAGCCGCCGATATACACCCCCATGTTCTCCGCTTCTCCCCGGGCCACGGCGGCCAGGCCGGCCCGGGTGGCGACGTCGGAGATGATGTATTCGCCCAAGGTGTTGATGAAGTTGTAGACCAGGATGGCCAGGGCGATGAACAACAGGTAGCGGGTCTTGACCACCAGGCTGAACCCGTCTCCGGGCTTGAGGGGCTTGTCCTGGACCCGGGCCGCGCCCGAAGGCTCCCCGCCGCTGCGAGCCATCTCGCGGCCGTGGATGGTCACGGCCAGGAAGATGCAGAGCACGAGCAGCCCGCCGGCGAGGAGCATCATGTTGTACAGCCCTAAGGGGCCGATGATGAGCTTGGCCACGCGGCTGCCGGCCACGGCGCCCAGGGTGGCGCCGAAGGCGATCAGGGGAAAAATGCGCTTGCCCTGCTCGGGGTCGTAGAGGTCGTTGGCGAACCCCCAGAATTGGGCCACGACCAGCAGGTTGAATATTCCGATCCAGATGAAGAAGACGATGCCCATCACCCCGGCGCCCACGCCGGCCAGGTGGAGGATGTAGAACACCGCCAGGTTGGAGATGAAAAACAGGGTCACCCAGGTGATGAGCTTGTGCCGGGAGACCTTGGAGGCCAGCCAGCTGAACCCCAGGATGACGAAGACGAGCAGGACGGCCTGGGCGCCGCTGAGATAGCTCTTGATGCGGGGGGCGTCCTTGTCCACGAGCAGCAGCGCCTCCCGGACGGGCTTGATGAGGTAATAGGCCAGGAGCAGGGTGAAGATGTTCAGAGTCAGGAGAAAAGCCTTGGCCGCCTCTCCCGGGCGGATGTCGGTGAACAGCCTGAGGAATGCGTAACCGATGTGCATCCGGCCCGCCGGGGCATTGGGGTTGGGTAAGTCCGCTCGGCTCATGGGTCCTCCTTAAACGCTGCCTATCTCTTATTAGAATGCCCCGGAAATGTCAAATGTCCGCACAGGCGGACAATCGAACGGACGCCGAGCGGGAGCGCCGGGAAGTTTTTCTGTCTCCGCATCGGGATTTTTGGTAAAATATCCGATTGACGGCCGTTCGTTTCCAGAAAGGCGGACAAGCGGTGATCCCCAGGGAAACTAGAGTTTTTAAGGCCGACCTTTCCGGGGTGGAGAGAGCCCGGGCATACATCAAGGACGTCGCCGCCCGCCTCGAACTGGCGGAGGATATGGCTTTCCGGGTCGAGCTGGCCCTGGTCGAAGTCTGGACAAACATCGTCCGGCACGCGTTTGCCGCCGGCGAGGGGGATTTCCGCGTCGCGTGCTGGCAGGAGGAAAGCCTCCTCTTTTTCGAGATCCGGGACGCGGGAGCGCCCTTCGACCCGCGCGATTTCAAGGAGCCCGACCTGGAGCGCTACAGGAACGGCGGCGGGGGCGGCGGGTTCGGCTGTTTTCTCATCAGCCGGCTCATGGACGGCGTGGATTACCGCCGCCATGGGGGCGAGAACGTGCTCACCCTCTGGAAAAGCCTCTCGCCGCCCTAGCGCCCTTTCAGTACAGGACCTTGTCCTCTCCGCCCGCGGCGGCGATGATCCTGTCGATCTCCTTGAGGACCAAGTCGCGCCGGGCCATGACCGCGGCCACTTCGGCTTCGGTCAGGTACTCGCCCACGGCCTCCGTGACGCTCTCGGCGGTCAGGGCCTTAAGCTTCTCCACGAAAGCCCGCGGCAGCTCCCTCATCTCCCGCGGCCCCTCCTTGTGCTTGTCGGTGTAGATCAGGGCTTCGGTGAATTTTTTGGACGTGCGGAAGGACCGGGAGTGGTCGATGAGGATGAGCCGCCAGTCCTCGGTGATGAGAAAGTTGTTCTGGTGGCGGTCCTCGTTGGCGATCAGGTTGTCGAAGGCCCTCTGGAGATACAGGGCCCGGTTCCAGGGGAAGACCTTGTAAGAGGGCATTTTGATCTTCTTGGCTTCCTTTTCCTTGAGGCTCATTTTCGCCTTGGCCCAGATCTGAAGGGAGCCGCGGTTGCCCTGAAAACGCCTCTCGATCGTGGCCGGGACCATGTTGAGCTCCAGGAGCTTGTCCAGCCGGTAGGCGGCCACCTCCCATTTCCAACTGTCCGTCAGCCGGCTCACCCGGACATCGATCCCCTTCCACAGAGCGAAGCTTTCGACGTCCCCCTTTTTCAGGGTCAGCTTCCAGGGGCTCGTCACCGCCTCGCTGCCGACCATCTGATTCTGGCCGACGATATCGGCCTGTTCGAGGAATTCCTCCCACGAGGCCCTTTCCGCTGTCTCCTCGGGAGTGAGTTGGGTCGGGGCCGGAACGGCCAGGATGAGACAGGCGGCGGCCGCAACCGCCAACAAGGCCAGCTTTTTCATGAGCGCCCTCCTTCCGCTGTATTCATTGAAGTCCGAAAGGACCGTCAATAGAGCACATTCTCCTCTCCCTGCTCCCTGATCATGAGCTCGATTTCCTCGAGGAGCAGCTTCCGTCGGGCCAGGACGGCGTCGATCTCGGCTTTCGTCAGAAGCGGTCCTACGGCCTTCTCGAGCTTCGGGAGGTCCAGCGCCCGCACGGCTTCGACCATCGTCCTGGGCAGGCGCCGGAAAAGATGCGGGCGTCCGTCGTCGGCGGATTTGATCCCGTTCCGGCCGTATAGAAGCCTCCGGACATGCTGCCGGGTGGAGCGGAACGCCCGGGAGTGGTCGATGGCGATCGTCCGCCAATCCTCGGTGTAGAGAAGGTTCTGCTGGGTCCGGTCGTCGTTGGCGATCAGGCTGTCGAAAGCCCGGACGATGTATTTCATCCTGTCCGTCGCCTCCCGGGCCGTTTCGGGGATGGGGATCCGCTCCTCCATGACTTTGAGCAAAGAATGCTTGACCGTGACCCAGAGCTGGAGCGACCCGCGCCGGCCCTGAAACTCCCTTTCGACCGTGGGCGGGATCATTCCCAGGCCGAGGAGCTTGTCCACTTCATAGGCGGCGATCTCGTACTGCCACCCCTCGAGGAATCCGAGCTGATGACCTGAGGGGTTCTTCCATACGCCCCGGGCCTCCCGGCCGTCCTTCCTGAGGGTGAGACGAAGGGGTTTGGTCACGCCCTCTCCGATCTCCTCCCAGTGGACGATTTCGGCCGTTTTCAGGAAATCCTCCCAGCCGGTCCGCTCGGCGACTTCGGCCGCCGTGAACTGGGCCCGGACTTCTCCGGCCGCGAAAAGACAGATAAGGACGGGAAGAATGATCTTAGCTTGAATTCTCATCCCCGGCTCCAGGACGATTTCATTTCCAGGGCTTCTGTGAACCCAGTCTAGCCCAGCTCAGCGGAAAAAGCAAACAGAAATCGGGAACGATCAGCAAGGGCCGGCTCGGAACGTTTAAAGAACCCTGAGGATCACTCCGCCCAGGACGAGAACTCCCCCCAGCTCGACCTTTTCTTCCGGGGGAGGCGCGCTTTTTGCGGAGAGAGGCTCATAGATCAGGGAGCCGAACAGGGACAGACGTCCGAGAACCGGAAATCCAACCGCCAGGCCGAGGCGCGGACCGATCGTCCGGCCCTCGAAACCGAGGTCCACGGTCCTCCATCTCTCCCTGTAGAAATGGCCGGCCAGGCCCGCCGCCAGGCGAAGGGTAAATCCTTTGACCTTCGGGGAGAAATGGATCATCAAGGGAACGGTGAGCCGTTCGAACCGCAGCGGATATTCTTCCCCTTCTCCGGAGACGGCGACGGCCCGGCCGTCGTCACGCAGAGCGGTCAATCCGGCGGAGAGACCGAACCCTCCCTTGAATTCCCAGCCGGCCTCGAACGAAAGCGGGATGCTCGAGCCGTAGATTTGGCGGTAAAACGGCTGCTGGGGGAGGAACACACCGGCCGACACGGAGAGGGTAAGCTCCGCGGCCCGCGCCGGTGCGGTCAGGCCGAGGAGAAGGGCCGGCACGAGGAGAAGGCGGGTTTTCATCGGACCCTCAGAATCTGAATTGAGCCCGGCCACTGGGCCGGGACCGTGAGCGCCGGACTTTCGGGCGCCACCGAAGCCTCCTTGGAGCGGTTGCTTTCCAGCCCCGAAAATCCCACGGCCGTGACCGCGTAGAAATAAGGCAGGTCGGTCCGCAGGAGGCCGTCGGTGTACGTGGTCGCCGTTATCAGCGTGGGGTTCAGCTTCAGGTAGTCGACATGGGAGAGGCTCGTCCGGTAGATGTTGTAGCCGACGGCATCGCCCTGGGCGCTCCAGGACAGCCGGGCGCTTTTGGCGGTTTGGAACAAGGAACGGTAGACGATCGGTTTGGCGGTCAGCCCGGCGGGCGTCCGGGGATGCCCCTCCCGGACGGGCTGGGCCAACTCGGCGAGAAGAGCCAGCGAGGCCCGGGCCGAGGCGAGGAAAAACCCGAAATGGAGCTTATCGATGGTGTCCGTCGTCTTGTGGTAGTAAGGGTTTTGAAGCGGGTGGTCCTCGATGGCCAGGAGAGCATGGTAGCCGCGGTCCCAGAAGGGGGCATGATCGGAATAGACGATCGAGGCATCGATCCTTTTCCTGGCTTCCAGGTCCGCGTAAAGGGTGGCGGCGGCCGCCAGGCGCTCGGCCAGCCATTCCGAGGGGGCGTTGACGATGACCTCGAGCTCCTCGGGCAGGGCGTCGGCGTAAGCGATCATGTCCAGGTTGATGACGCCCAGGATGCTCTCGCCCGTCGCCCGCGCTTTATCCGCATAGTCGCGGCTCCCGTAGAGACCCCATTCCTCGGCCGAGAAGGCGATGAAACGGACCGTGAAATCCAGGGGGAACGGGGACAGGGCCCGGGCGGCTTCGATGACCGCGGCCGTGCCGCTGGCGTTGTCGTCGGCTCCGGGCGCCAGGGTTTGGCGGGTGGCGGCCGGCGAGGTCGAATCGTAGTGGCCGCAGATGATGAGGATGTCGCGGGGATAGACCTTCCCCGTTTTTTCGGCGATGACGTTGCGGGATTTGTATCCGCCGGAGAAGGTGAACGGCTCGAACCGGACTTCGTCCAGCCCCAGGGAGGAGAACGTGTCATGGATGAAATCCCCGGCCGCCTCGCAGTTGGGCGTGGAGGCGTAGCGCGTCTGGAAGTCCTGGAGGGACTGGACGAGCGACCTCAGCCCGGATTCGGACGCCCGGCCGGAGATCTGTCCGATGAGCGGGTCCCAGGAAAAGGGAACGGACGACGTCCCGGGGACGATGACCGGAGTTCCGAGGTACGGCAGCACCGTCCGGACGGGCAGGGGTTTGCGGGGCAGGTCGGGGGGCAGGGCTCCGGCCGAAGACCCGTCCTCCGTCCAAAAAACCGCGGTCCCGGGCTCTACGGCCTCGGCCCGACCCCGATCCCGTAGTGAGCCGAGCGCTTCGGGCGCATCGAGGGGAACGAGGAAAAATTCCTTGGACCTCGCGTTCCGTTCGATGACGGTGAAGTCGGCGCCGGCCCACAGCAACCCGAGCTGTTCTTCCCCGCCGGCCAGGGCCAAAAAACACGTTTCGAGCTCCTGCCGGACATCGACCTGGAGTCTTTGGAGGACGGTCCAGACCGGACCCTCGTCCTTCAGGATCTTGATCAAGCCGACCGGACGGTCCTGAGGAAGGGACAGGAAGAGCATAAGTCCGCAGACGCAGAGGACGGGCGGGAGAACGCGTTCTTTTTTCATGAGTTACTATTTAATCAAAACACAGCGCGGCGGGTCAAATCCCCCGGCCTGCCGTTTATCCGAGCGGCGTTCCTTGACAGGCTCCTCTCCCGCGGTTAGACTTTCTCCCAGAGGGATAAGGATGGATCCGTTCGAGGAGTTTTTCTAGGCGTCGAATGGAGCCGTGTTGAAGATGCGGTCGATCCTTGTCCCGGCCGTCCCGGTCCTGTGCTGTGTCCTGTGGGGATGTGTCGCCTCCCTTCCGCGGCCCCAAGCCCTCCGGCCCGGAACCTATGAACGGAAGCTGGACATCAGGGTCATGGGCGCGCGCCGATTTTACAGGCTCCATGTCCCCGCGGGCTACGACCGTCGGGTAAAGACGCCCCTGGTGGTGGTCCTCCATGGAGCCTTCAGCACGCCGCGGCAGATGGAGAGGGAATCGGGGTTCAGCGAACTGGCGGAGCGCGAGGGATTTTTGGCCGCCTATCCCGCAGGGGCCTACGGGCTGTTCGGGCTGTTCAGGCATTGGAACGCCGGCCATTGCTGCGGAAAGGCCGCGGCCGACGGAGTCGACGATGTCGGGTTCCTGCTCCGGGTCATCCAGGATATCGGCCGGACCTGCAACGTCGACCCGGCGCGCGTCTATATGGCCGGTTTTTCGAACGGGGGGATGCTGACCTACCGTTTTGCCGCGGAGCGGACGTCCGTCCTGGCGGCGGCCGCGCCCCTGGCCGCCTCCCCGGGCGGCCGAGCCTCATCGGACCGGCCGCCGTGGATGACGCCGACGCCTCAGGCCCCGCTGCCGCTCATCGTCTTTCATGCCCGGGACGACGACAGCGTTCCGTTCGAGGGCGGGACAAGCCCCCGCAACGGA
>VGJG01000004.1 GCA_016867615.1 Candidatus Aminicenantota bacterium
CTGGATGTAGTTCGGCAGGAGTGGGATCTTGCCGCCGCCGCCGGGCGAATCGATGACGTAGGCCGGCACGGCCAGCCCGGAGGTCCAGCCGCGCAGCCCCTCCATGACCTCCAGCCCCTTCTCGACCGTGGTCCGGAGGTGGTCGGTGCCGCGGACATAGTCGGCCTGGTAGATGTAGTACGGACGGACGCGGCAGACAAGCAGCCGCTGCATGAGCCGCTTCATCACCTCGGGGCTGTCGTTCACGCCCTTGAGGAGGACGGTCTGGTTGCCGAGGGGGATGCCGGCGTCGGCCAGCAGCCCCAGGCCCCGGGCCGCCTCGGCGTCGAGCTCGTCCGGATGGTTGAAATGGACGTTGATGTACAGGGGATGGTATTTCCTCAGCATGGCCGCCAGATTGGGCGTGATGCGCTGGGGGAGGAAGCAGGGCATGCGCGTCCCGATGCGGATGATCTCCACATGGGGGACGGCGCGCAGCGCGCTGAGAATGCTCTCCAGCTTGTCGTCGACCATCATCAGAGGGTCCCCGCCCGAGACGATGACGTCCCGCACCTCGGGATGCTCGCGGATGTAGCTCAGGCCGTCCTCGAGGTGCCGGGGGTTGATCTTGTCCGGCTGCCCGACCTTCCTCTTGCGCGTGCAGAAGCGGCAGTACGAGGCGCAGGCCGGCGAGACCAGGAACAGCAGCCGGTCCGGGTAGCGGTGGATGATGCCCGGCACGGGCGAGTCCAGGTCCTCGCTCAGGGGGTCGTTGGCCCCGGAGTTCTCCCTGAGCTCGGCGGCGTCCGGAACGACCTGCCGGTACAGGGGGTCCTTGCGGCCCTTGATGAGGCCGGCGTAGTGGGGTGTGATCTGGGCCCGGAATACCCGGCAGATCTTCTTGACTTCATCCTGGTTGAGATGGAAGCGGTCCGCGATCTCCTCGGGAGTCCGCAGGCTGTCTCTCAGTTGCCGTTGCCATTCTTCCATTGGTGCGTCCCGTCTCCTTCAGCCGAAATATTTGACGTAGGTCACCCGGTCGTCGCCGGGTTTGTAGAAGCCGGCGATGCGCGCCGCTTCCCGGTAACCCAAGGCCAGGTAGAAGTCCCGCGTGGGCTCGTACCCGGTCTGGGAGGAAGTCTCGACGAGGAGCAGCCGGGCGCCCTTGCCGCGCAGCTTCTCCTCGACATGGGTCATCAACAGCCGTCCGACCCCCGCGCCCCGCCGCTCGGGCGCCACGGCGATCCAGTACAGGTCGTAGGTCCCCGAGGTCAGGGGCGTCGGGCCGAAGGCGGCGTAACCGGCCGCCCGGCCGTCGCCGTTCCGGAAGACGACCAGCTCGTAATCCCCGCTCTCCGGCCGGTCGAGATAGGAGTCGATGACCTCCTCGGCCACGGCGACCTCGCGGGGAGTGAACAGGGACGTGCGCTTCAGGATGTCCATCACGCCCTCCTTGTCGGACTTCGCCATAGGCCGGATCATGGCTTCCCGTTCCTCGCCTGGGCGTTGTGGATCATATGCTTCCAGAAGCGGCTGTATTCGACCCCGGCCGCGCCGAGCGCCCGGGCGAAACCGGCGTTGTGGCTGACATCCGGGTTGGGGTTGACCTCGAGGATGAACACCCGGCCCCGCTTGTCCATGCGGAAATCGACCCGGGCGTAATCCCGGCAGCCCAGGGCGCGGAAGGCCTCGAGGGCGTGGCTCTGGAGCCGGTCGCGAAGCTCATCCTCTATGGCCGCCGGGCAGACGGGCGGGGTCTTGATGTACAGCTCGCTCGTCTCGAACCACTTGGCCTCGTAGCTGATGATGCGCGGCTGGTCCTTGGGCAGGGCGGTGAAGTCGATCTCGGACACGGGCAGGGCCCTGAGACCGTCCGCCTCCATGACGGCCACGTTGAACTCCCGGCCGTCGATGAACTCCTCGACCAGGACCGGAAGCCCGAAGCGGTCCCGGACGGCGGCCAGGACCGTGCGCAGCGCGTCCTCGTCCCGGACGACCGACCCGGGGGTGATGCCCATGCTGGCGTCCTCGGCGTTGGGCTTGACGATCAGGGGGAACTTCAGGGGCGGGATATCGTCCGCGGACTGCACCAGGCGGGCGGCCGGCGTGGGCAGCCCGTGCGAGGCCAGGACGGCCTTGGCCTTGAACTTGTCCTGACAGAGGCTGAGGGCCCGCATGACGTTGCCCGTGAAGGACACGCGCAGCAGCTCGTACACTCCGGCCACGTTGGACTCGAGGCGCGTCGTGCCGCTGAAGCTCTCGCAGAGATTGATGACCACGTCGGGCTTGACTTCCTGGATGCGCCGCAGAAAACCGACGAAACTCTCCTTGACGGGGATCAGGACGGCCGGATAGCCGAGGGTCAGCACGGCCTCGTACACCTCGCGGGCCATTTCCTCGACCGTCTCCTCGGACAGTTCCTTGTCGGCGGCCTTGGGGTTGGGGATGTAGACCTCGTAGACCACGCCGACCAGTGGCTTGCCGTTGTTCATGACCGGATCCCCCAGCGGCGGGCCGCCTCCTCCACGACGCGGTGGATCAGCCCGGAGTAGGTGTAGCCGGCCGTGCGCGCGGCCTTGGGCAGGCAGGAGTTTTCCTCGGGGTTGGGCAGGATGCCGGGCAGGGGGTTGACCTCCAGGATGTTCGGCTCCCCCTTCTCGTCCAGACGGACATCGACCCGGCACCAGTCCCGGACGCGGAGCAGCCGGCAGGTCCTCTCGACGACGTCCCGGATCTTCTTCTCCAGGGCGGCGGAGATGTCCGCCGGACAGCGGAAAATGGGCAGCGGGTTCTCGGGCGTGTCCCAGATCCACTTGGCCTCGTAGGAGTAGATGGGGTTGGCCCCCCGGGGCAGAAGCCCGTGGTCGATCTCGACGATGGGCAGGACCTCGTAACGGGGCGGGTTGCCCAGGAGTCCCACGGTGAATTCCCGGCCGCTCAGAAACTTCTCGACGATCACCGGCTGGGCGTATCGCGCGGAGATCTCCGACGCCCGCTCCTCGAGTTCGGACCGCGTCCGGACGACGCAGTTGTCGGCGATGCCCTTGCTCGAGCCCTCGTAGAGGGGCTTGACGATGGCCGGCAAGGCCGCCGCGTCCGGCACCGGCTCTCCCGCTTCCACCGTCCAGAAAGCCGGCGTGGGAACGCCGTGATAGGCCAGGATCTCCTTGGCCCGGGATTTGTCGAGACAGATGCCCAACGTCAGCGGGTCGGAGCCGGTGTAGGGCAGGTCGAGCACCTCGCACATCACGGGGATATGCGACTCGCGGCTCGAGCCGAAAAGGCGCTCGGCGATGTTGAAGACCAGGTCGGGGCGCGCCCCGCGCAGCCGGTCGTAAGCGTCCTTATCGGCCTCGACGGGAACGACCTCGTGCCGCTCCTCGAGCGCTTGAATGATGGCCCGGATGGTTTCGTCGGAATCGCACTCGGCATACATATCCGGTGGAGGCTCGCCGTCTTCCTCCGTCACCTCTCCCGTTTTTTTCAGGCGCAGCCACTCGGCCATGCCGTTTTTAGAGCTGAACACAAGAGCGACTCTCATGGCACGAAACTTGTATGTCCCCTTTTTTTCTCAGCGGCCCTTGCCGTTTTTACTTGAATAATTCATCTTCTCTTAACTCAAATGATAGCCTTATTTTTTTAAATGTCAATACTTTTTTATTAATTTTTATACTTTTTTATGGATTAAGGATTTTGGTACCCCAACCCGTTGTGGCGAACACCCACTCCGGTCAAAGTCGAATCGGACCTGGTAGGTATGTTGCGCATGAGTTGACGTTCCCTATATGTATATTTAAAAATACGTCCCCGAAGATATCATGGGGATACGCAGCATGGTTTCCCTGAGCGCGCCTCGTCCCGTTCTTCTCCGCGCGCTTCAGGGCAGGAAGGTCGTATCGAGGTAAAAAGACCTGCCGGGAAGGGACCGTCCCCTCGGGGAACGGGAACCGGGCCGCTTGTCCAGGACATGCACGCCCGCTCTGCTCAAATCGTCCAAGAGAATCGAATCGGTCTCTTTTTCCACGTGGAGGACGATCCCGCCCCCGGCGCTCCGGGCGGCGCGTCCGAGGTCGCGGATGCGTTCCGAATCCGTCAGGAGGTCGATCGCGTTGTCTCCGACATGGACCCAGGCTCCCTCTTCGGCCGGCGTTTCGGCTTCCGGAGAAAGAGCCCCGTGATGGTAGTAAACGAGCTCCGCCCCGTCCCGGATTCTCGAGAGGGCCAGGCGGCGGAGAACGCCGGCCGGCCGGCTCCTCTCCCTGTTGGAGAGGTGGACATCGACGCCGCTGCGGAGCAGCTCGCCCAGGGAGTCCGGGCCCAGGCGCCCGGCCTCTTCCCCTTCATCGAGGGGGCCGTGGTGAAAGAAGGCCACGTACGCTCCCGAGGGCTCGGCCGTCCGTCCGAGGCGGACGAGGTCGAAGACGACGGGCCGGATGTCGTCCGCGGTGAAGAGGTCGGCCCCCGCGGCGGCCAGCCATTCCAGGTCGCGCGCCTCGAGCTTGCCCGAATCGACGAGCCGGAAGCGCCGGCCGCGGCGACGGGCCCGGCCTGCGGCGTCGAGGAGCCAGGGGAAAGGATGCTGGTCGTCGCGAACGGTCGCTCCGGGCGGCTCTCCGGCTACGTCGAGCAGACGGAATCCGCGGGCCGCCGCCCTTTCGGCGGGATCGCCGTCCGCTCTCTCTTTCCTTATCGCCTCCGTCATAGTTTCCGTCCGTTCTCGGGTCCGAATGATAGCACATCTCCCGGTCGTGTCAATCGGCGTCCGGTCCCTCAGGCGCCGATGGCGCGGTCTCGACCGGCGGGCCGCTCTAAAATCACAGGCTTCCAATCAAGAACTCGACCCGCCTTTGGAGTGCGGCGACCCGTCGCCGCGATCCAAAACGGCCTCATGCAGCCGCACTCCAAAAAACGGCCGGCCTCTTTCGGTCGACATGGCGGCAACCAGGCGCCGTATTGAAAAACGGCCCCGGGTGCACTATCATCGACCCGAGGCCGAGACGGAATCCCATGAGCTCCTGCGTCGTTCTTTTCTCCGGAGGACTCGACTCGACCACCGCCCTGTACTGGGCGCGGAAGAGCTACGGACGCCTCGAGGCCCTGACCTTCGATTACGGCCAGAGGCACCGGGTCGAGGTGGTCCTGGCCGCCCGCACCGCCTCGCGTCTGGGGCTGAAGTCCTTCGTCCTGGCCGTCGACCTGGCCGCCGTAGGCGCCTCGGCCTTGACCGACCCCTCGATCCCCGTCCCCGAGCTCGACGCGCTCCCCGGGGACGCGCCCCTTCCCTCGGCGACTTATGTCCCCTTCCGCAACGGGGTCTTCCTCTCCCTGGCCGCGGCCTGGGCGGAGGCCCGGGGCATCGGCGACATCGTCTGCGGGTTCAACACCCTCGATTCGCCCGACTACCCGGACACGCGGTCGGAGTTCGTGCGGGCCATGGAGCAAGCCGTGCGGCTCGGCACCAAGGCCGGCGCGCGCGGCGCGGCCCCGCGGATCATCGCTCCCTTCCTGAACCTGAAAAAGAGCGCCATCATCCGTCTGGGCCTCGAGCTTCAGGCCGATTACTCCCAGTCGGTGTCCTGCTACCGCGGGGAGGAGGTCCCCTGCGGTCGCTGCACGGCCTGCCTGCTGCGCCGGAGGGCTTTCGAGGAAGCGGGGCGGCCCGACCCCCTGCTCCTCAGGCTGGAGAAGGAGGGCAAGATATGAGCTGGACGCTGAGCGTCAGGGACCGGTTCCAGGCCGCCCACTTTCTTAAGGAATACCGGGGCAAGTGCGAGAGGGTTCACGGACACACCTTTCAGGTCGAGGTCAAGGTCCGGGTGCGGGAGCTCGACCGGACGGGCATGGGGGTCGACTTCACCGAGATCAAGAGAAAACTCGCGGAAGTCCTCCCCGACCATGTCCTGCTCAACGACGTCTACGACTTCAACCCCACGGCCGAGAACCTCGCCCGCCGCTTTTTCCTGGACCTGAAAGAACACTTTGCCGTCCGGTCCGTCACGGTCTGGGAATCCGAGGATGCCTCCGCCACCTACGCTGAGGATCTCTGAGATCTTCGCCTCGGTCCAGGGCGAGGGCCTCCGCCAGGGTGAGCCCACGCTCTTCGTCCGCACCGCCGGCTGCGACCTCCGTTGCCGCTTTTGCGACACCAAGACCGCCTGGAAAGGGGGCGCGCCGATGACCGTCGGGGACATCCTCGGCCGCCTGGCCCGGCTCCGGGAGCGTTTCCCGGCCGCGTGGGTCTGTCTCACGGGCGGCGAACCCTTTCTCCAGGACATCGGCCCGCTGGTCACGGCCTTGAAGCGGGAGGGGCTGCGGGTGCAGGTCGAGACGAACGGCCGGCATTACCGCGCCCTCGAGGCCGACTGGCGCACGGTGTCCCCCAAGCCTCCCTCCTACGCCGTGAGCCGGGAATACCGCCGCCTGGCAGCGGAGGTGAAAATCATCGTGACCCGGGAGCTGACTTTCGAGGTTCTCCGCCGGCTGCGCGGCTTCTTTCCCCCGGCCACGCCGCTCATCCTCCAGCCCCAGTCGCGCAGGAAATGGAGCGCGGCCAAGGGCCTGCGTCTTCTGGGCGGGAGTCTGCGAGCCGGGCTGAAGAACATTCGGCTCATGACCCAGGCTCACAAGGAGCTGGGGTTGAAATGACGCGACGCGCGTCCCGGATATCTATTCGGTCTCGTCCTTAGTTTCCTCGGCGCCGCCGGCTTCCGCCGGGCTCTCTTCAGGTTCGACGGCCCAAGCCTCACCGGTATCGGGACTTACCGGCTCCGTCTCGCCCTCCCCCTCGGCGGGCTGGGTTTTCCCCTGGCGCCGCAGTCGCTTCTCTTCCTGTTTTTTCTGCCTCTTGAGCTCTTTGCTCCGCTTGGCGCTTTTATACGCGCTTCGGGCCATAATCCCTCCTTGTCCGTTCGCTCTCCCCCGACCGGCCGTAGGGGGAGAAACCCCTTTGAGGCAGGGGAACGCTGAACGACAGAGAACGCCCCCGGGACGCGCCCCGGCGTTCCAACACAGACGCCGCGCCGGCGGCGACAGCCTGTCTTAGTATTTCCGTCCGAATCCGCCGCCCTGCGGCCGGTCCGTTCTGGGCTTGGCCTCGTTGACTTTCAGGGCCCGGCCCTTGAGGTCCCTGCCGTTCATGGCGGCGATGGCTTTCTCAGCCTCGTCTTTGTTGGGCATCTCCACGAAGCCGAACCCCCTCGACTGACCGCTGATCTTGTCGGTGATGATGGAGGCGCTCTGGACCGTGCCGTACACGGCGAAGGCATCTTTCAGGTCGGCCTCGGTCATGTTGAAAGATAGGTTGCCAACGTAAATATTCATACTCGTCTCCTTTGACGAGGGCGCCGTCCGGCAGGCATCCGCACGGCCCCGAGATAAAAGATCCAGATCAGGGAGAGGAGCATGGCCAGTCACGGTCCCTGCCCTAAGCCTTTCTCTGTCTCCTGTCGGCCCGCGGCCGGCTCCTCCGGAGCGCGTCCCTCGGACCGCCATGAGCCAGGAATTATACCCAAAGAGGGGGAAAAAAGTCCAGCCCCCACTTCCTCCGGCCGGATGCTCAGGCGCCGTTGCTCGAGGGGATCTTCGTCCTGGGGAAAAGCCTGTGCCCGGACCGGGTCAGGGTGACGCCCGCCAGAATGACGGCCGCCCCCAGGGCCTGGAACCCGGACAGCCGCTCGCCGAGGATGAAATGAGCGGACACGGCCGTCAGGACGGGGGTGACGTTGCCGTAGATCGCCGTCCGGCTGTTGCCCACGCGCCGCACGGAGCTGTACCAGATGACGAAGCCGATGACGATGGCGAAGACCGTGGAGTACGCCAGCGCCGCCCAGGCGCCCGCCGGCAGCCCGCGGCGCAAGCCCGACATCTCGGGCGCGGCCAGGGGCAGATAGGCCAAGGTTCCCGAGGCCATGGTCCAGGCCGTCAGCTTCAGGGGAGACATCCTCTGCAGGAGCGGCCGGGAGAAGACCGTGTACAGCGTCCAGAAAATATTGCCCACGAAGACGAGGACATCCCCCCGCAGGCCCTGGCCCCCCAGGGAGACGCCGCCCGGCTGCCGGGCGATGATCAGGTACAGGCCGCTGAACGAGATCACGATGCCCGCCCAGGCGGCGGCGTGCAGCTTCTCGTGCTTGAAGATCAGGCTGAGCAGGGCGATGAGCACCGGCGTCGTGGCCAGGATGAAGGAGGCGTTCGAGGCGCTCGTCCATTTCAAGCCCTGGATGAAGAGAGCCTGGTAGAGGAAATTGCCCATCACGCCCAGGACGGCCAGCCGCAGCAGGTCCGGCCGGGAGACGGCCGCGGATCCCTCCCGCCAGCGGAGGACGGCGAAGAGGATGGCGGTCGCGCCCGCCAGCCTCAGGAAATTGAAGACATGGGGCGAAGAGAACAGGGGCAGGCCGAGCTTCAGGACCGAGAAGTTCAGGGCCCAGATGACGACCGTCATGAGCATGAGCAGATCGGTCATCCCCAGCCCGGCTTCCTGGACTTCGTTCTTCACGGATCGGCCTTTCTGTGCATTGGAAACGACTTCTTAGGTTCGCCGGCCGGCGCTGCTTCGGATCACGGCCCGGGGGCCTCGGAGGTCAGCCGGATGTTCCGCTTCCGCCGCGCCTCCTCGGATGCCGCGCTTCGACCGCGGTGGCGATGCCTCCCCTGGGGTTGAACTCGCCGCGGACGACGGCCCGCGCCGGACGGCAGGCCCGCACGACGTCCGCCAGGATGCGGTTCACGGCGTTCTCCTGGAAGATCCCCAGGCCCCTGTAGGCCAGGATGTATTCCTTGAGCGACTTGAGCTCCAGGCAGCGCCCCGCGGGCTCATAGCGGATCGTCACCGTCCCGAAATCCGGCAGCCCCGTCTTGGGACAAACCGAGGTGAATTCCGGAATGTCGATGACGACCTCGTAACCGCGGAATTGATTGGGGAAGGTCTCGATCTCCGGCAGCCGGGCGGAGAGACCGGCCCGCGCCTCTTTCTCCCCGTAGCGGGCCCCGGCCGCGGGGGAGGAGTTTTTCTTTTTTCTCACGGCTCCAAGTATAGCCCAACCCCTATAGATAAGGAAAGGGATCGCGCTCTCCTCTCCCCTGGAAATCAGGCCGCCGTTTGTGTCATGATACAATCTAAGAACGGGCGGCCGCACCCGGCCGCCGTCTTTGCTCTTAGACAACGGCCCGCCGCCTTCGAGCGGCCCGGCCTGAACATTCATCAAGGAGCGATGATGAAAGGCAAAACCTTCCGCAGCCCCTACACCAACGTCATCCACGCCGGCCAGGAGCACGACCCGCAATTCGGCGGGGTGTCCGTGCCCATCTACCAAACTTCGACCTTCGCCTTCCGCGACGCCGACCAGGGCGCCGACCGCTTCGCCGGCCGCGACGCGGGTTACATCTACACCCGCATCGGCAACCCCACGACCAAGGCCCTGGAGGACAACCTGGCGATCCTCGAGGGAGGCTGCGGGGCGCTGGCCACGGCGACCGGCATGGCCGCCGTGACGACGGTCTACACCGCCCTGCTCGACAAGGACTCCCACCTCATCGGCACGGCCGCCTGCTACGGCCCGTCGCGCACGGTCATGGAGACCGAGTTCTCGCGCTTCGGCGTCACGGCGGATTTCATCGACACCTCGGATCTCGGCCATGTCGAGCGTCTCATTCGGCCCAACACCCGGCTGCTCTACATCGAGACCCCGGCCAATCCCACCCTCATTCTGACCGACCTCCGCGCCTGCGCCCGCCTGGCCAAGAAGCACAATCTTCTCCTGGTCGTGGACAACACCTTCAGCAGCCCCCTGCTCCAGAGGCCCCTCGACCTGGGCGCCGACGTCGTCCTCCACAGCCTGACCAAGTTCATCAACGGCCATTCGGACGTCGTGGGCGGGGTCGTCATCGCCCGGGAGGAAGCCCTGTTCAAGAAGCTGCAGAAAGTCCTCCGTCTCATGGGCGGCACCATGGACCCCCACCAGGCCTGGCTCGTCCTGCGCGGCGTTAAAACCCTTGCCCTGCGCGTCGAGAAGGCCCAGCAGGGCGCCGCGGAGCTCGCCCCGTACCTGGCCGCTCATCCCAAGGTCGCCTGGGTGAATTACCCCGGCCTGCCCTCCCATCCCCAGCACGAACTGGCCAAATCGCAGATGTCGGGCTTCGGGTCGATGATCTGCTTCGGCCTGAAGGGCGGCTACGGGGCGGGAAAGAAAATGATCAACGCCGTGAAGCTCTGCGCTCTGGCCGTCTCCCTGGGGGGGATCGAAAGCCTCATCCAGCATCCGGCCAGCATGACCCACGCCGGCGTGCCCAAGGAAGAGAGGGAGGGCGCCGGGATCACCGACGACCTCATCCGCCTCTCCGTGGGCTGCGAGGGGGTCGAGGACCTCAGGGCCGACCTGGAGCAGGCGCTGGACAAGGCGTGAGGGCGGAGGGCGTCCCGATGACCGAATGCCGCGCCGACAAGAACCTCGCCCGGTGCAACTGCAGCTACGAGCCCTGCAGCCGCAAGGGCCTGTGCTGCGAATGCCTCCACTATCATTGGAGCCGCCGGGAGCTTCCGGCCTGCTTTTTCCCCGAGGCGGTCGAACGCTCCTACGACCGGTCGCTGAAGAGGTTCCTGGCGGTCCATAAGGACAAGGCCTGAGCCGTGGCCGCCCGGCCCAAGCCCCGCCGCGTCCGCTCCAGGGTCTACGGGCCCGTGCCCTCTCGCCGCTTGGGATTCTCGCTCGGCGTGGACATCGTGCCCTTCAAAACATGCTCCTACAACTGCGTCTATTGCCAGCTCGGGCCGAGCCGCAAAACCCGGGTCCGACGCGGGGCGTTCGTTCCCGTCGCGGAAGTCGTCTCCCAGGTCCGGGAACCCCTAAACAAAAAGGGACCGATCGACAGCATCACTTTTTCCGGGTCGGGCGAACCGACGCTCCATTCCGGCCTGGGCCGGATGATCCGGGAGATCAAGACGTTTACGGACATCCCGGTCACCGTCCTGACCAACGCCTCGCTCCTCTCCCGCCGTTCCGTACGCCGAGCCCTCCTGGCCGCGGACCGGGTCGTTCCCTCTCTCGACGCCGCTTCACCTGATGTGTTCCGCGCCGTCAACCGGCCCCACCCTTCTCTGCGTCTGGAGCGGGTCCTCCGGGGGCTCGCCGATTTCCGCAGGGAATACAAAGGTCTCCTGTGGCTCGAGGTCATGCTGGTCAAGGGACTCAACGACTCCCCGGCCCACCTCGCCGCCCTGAAAAAAGCCGTGGCCCGCATCCGGCCGGACAAGGTGCAGCTCAACACCGCAGTGCGCCCTCCGGCCGAGAAATGGGTCAAGCCTTTGTCGGCCCGCGCCCTGGAGAGGATTTGCCGCCGCCTCGGGCCGGGCTGCGAGGTCGTGGCCGCGTTTCGCGGCCGGGCGCCCAAGCGCGCCGGGCCCGAGGACATGGAGCGCGTTCAATCCCTGATCGGCCGCCGACCCGTGACCGCGGACGATATCGAAAGGTCGCTGGGTCTGCACCGGAAGATCGTGGAAGTCATCCTCACCCGGCTTCTGGGCGACGGCAGCGTCCGCCGCGCGCGACATGGGGGAAAGGAATTTTTTGAGACGGCGGCGCCGCTTTCCAGACGCCGGAAGAACACCTCAAAGGAAGGATAAACGTTTCCATGAACGAACATCCCGCCGACCGGTTGTCCTCCGCCGAGCTGAAGCACTGGCTGCGCGACGCGGCCCTCAACTGGCTGGCCCACGACGGGCTGTGGTTCCGCGCCGTCGAGGAGGCCCTCGGCTTGGAGAAGGCCATCGCCCTGGACAAGAAAGCCTGGGAGTCCTTCACCGTCATCGAGGCCAAACGGATCATGAAGCGGCTTTCGATCCCGCCCGGGGGCGGCATCCCCTCCCTGGTCCGCGCCCTGGAGGGGCGCCTCTACGCCCTGATCAATGTCCAGGAAGTGAGCGAGGCGGACGAGCGGCGCTGCGTCTTCCGCATGAAGGCCTGCCGGGTCCAGGAGGCTCGGCGAAAGCAGGGGCTGGCCGACTTCCCCTGCAAGGAGGTGGGCATCGTCGAATATTCCGGCTTCGCCCGGACGATCGACCCGCGCATCGAGACGCGCTGCCTCCACTGCCCGCCCGACCCTCATCCCCAGGACAGCTATTGCGCCTGGGAATTCATCCTCCGGGACTGAATCCGGCTTGACAAAAACCGGTGCGGATTTTATGGTATCCCCTCAAGGAGAAACCGCCTTCTTCCCCCTATGCCGCCGACCCCATCCCCGGAGGAAGACGGCTTCATCTCATTGCAGGAGCGTTTAATGTACAAGCCCGCCCATTTTCTCAAGGCCAAGAAAATCTGGACCATGGGCCGCTTCGTGGACTGGCCCAAGGCGGTCGTCCATTCCATGAGCCATGCCCTCCACTACGGCAACTCCGTCTTCGAGGGCATCCGGGCCTATCCCACCGCCGAGGGGCCGGCCGTCTTCCGGCTGACCGAGCACATCGACCGGCTTCTCCTCTCCGCCCGCACGGCCAAGATGAAATCCCCCTATGACCGGGAGCGGATCATCGAGGCGGTCCTGAAGACCATGAGGGCGAACAAGCTCCAGTCGGCCTACATCCGTCCCCTTCTTTTTTATTCTTACGGCAACCTGGGCCTCGTGCCCAAGTTTTCCCCCGTCGAGCTCCTCATCGGCGCCTGGGAGTGGGGCGCCTACCTCGGGGACAAGACCGAGAAGGGCGTCTCGGCCTATATCGTCCCCTGGCGGCGCATCCATCGCAGCCAGCTTGACATGCGGGCCAAGCTGGGCGGCTTATACACGCTGTCGACGATCAACGGCCTGGAAGCCAGGGAGCACGACTGCGACGAGGCCCTGTTCCTCAACCTCGAGGGCCGGGTCGCCGAAGGTCCCGGCGAAAACATCTTCATCGTCAAAAAAGGCGTCCTGCAGACGAACGCCCTTCCGGAGTCGATCCTGGAGGGCATCACCCGGACGAGCCTGCTGGAGATCGCCGCCGACAGGGGGATCCCCACCCGAGTTGCGCCCATCCGTCTCAAGGACCTCTACCGGGCCGACGAAGCCTTTTTCTGCGGCACGGCCGTCGAGATCGCTCCCCTCGTCCGGGTCGTGGACGGCTCGAATCCAAGGAAGACGGCCAAGCCCCATACGATCGGCAGCGGCGAAAAAGGCGAGGTCACGCGGTTTCTGTGGGCGTCTTCCAGGACGCCGTCCGCGGCAAGCTGCCCGAATACCGGAAATGGCTGACCCACGTCGACCGCAAGCCCGCCCGGCGTCCGCGGAGGTCCGGAGCCTAGGGCCGACGAGGACGCGGGAGCGGGACGGCCGCCGGAACGGATGCCGCGCCCGCCGGTTATTAAAGAACATGCCCATGCCAAAAAACAGCTTGCGGAAGAGCCCGCTCACGGTTCCCTGGACCCTTCCCGAGCGCCGCTTCTACTCTTCCCTCCGCTCCCCGGCCGACATCCAGCGCCGGCTCAACCGCCTGGCCTACGACGCCGCTCCGGGGACGCGCTCCCCGCGCCGGGCTCTCCGGGAGCGGAAGGCCCACTGCTTCGAGGGCGCCCTGATCGCCGCGGCGGCTCTGCGCTTCCTCGGCCGTCCTCCGCTCGTCGTCGATATCCGGTCCTCGGACGACGACGACGACCACGTCATCGCCGTTTTCCTCAGCCGGGGAGCCTGGGGCGCCGTGGCCAAATCGAACTACACCACCCTCCGCTACAGGGAGCCGGTCTACCGCACGATCCGCGAGCTGGTCATGTCCTACTTCGACGTCTACTTCAATGCCCTGGGCCGGAAGACGCTCCGGGCCTACTCGCGGCCGTTCGACCTGAGCCGCTTCGACGCCGCGGCCTGGATGACGACGGACCGGGATCTGGAGTTCGTGGGAGACGCGCTCGACCGCTCCCGCCATTACCGGGTCCTGACGCCGGCGATGGTCCGTTCCCTCGAGCCGGCCGACCCGGAGCTCGTCCGGGCCGGACTGCTGGGCGCCAGGAAGGAAGGCCTGTTCCGCCCCCGGCTGAGATGACCCGCCTCAAGCCCCGAGCTTTTCGGCCTCCGAGGTCAGAAGCTCCCAGGCCAGCCGGACGTGCCGCTCCTCCGTCGTCCTCTGGCCGACGACCAGCCTCAGGGTGAAGCGGCCGTTCAGGGCGGTGTGGGTCAGGAAGACCTTCCCCGTGTCGTTCACGGCCTCCATCAGCCGCTTGTTGAGGGCGCTCAGCTCCAATTCGTTCTTCCGGCCGTCATTCCACCGGAAGCACACCAGGCTCAGGTTGACGGGCGCCAGGAGCTCGAAGCGGGGATGGGCCTCCACCCAGGAACGGAACAGCCGCGCCAGCCTCAGGTGCTCCCGGACCAGGGACCGGACGCCCTCGACGCCGTACGTCCTGATGACGAACCACAGCTTGAGGGCCCGGAAGCGGCGGCCGAGCGGAATTCCCCAGTCGCGGTAGTTTTTCACCACGGCGTCGCGGCCGGTCTTGAGGTACTCGGGATGGACCTCGAAAGTGCGGATGAGGAGCCCCGGGTCGCGGACGAAATAGGCCGAGCAGTCGAAATTGGTCAGCATCCACTTGTGGGGGTTGAAGACCAGCGAGTCGGCGAGCTCAACGCCATCGAGCAGCCCGCGCATCTCGGGCAGGACGGCGGCCGTGCCCGCGTAGGCGGCGTCCACGTGGAGCCACAGGCTCCGCCGCCGGCAGATCTCCCCGACGGCGCGCAGCGGATCGACCGCCCCCGAGGAGGTCGAGCCCACCGTGGCCACGACCGCGCAGGGCCTCAGGCCGCGCCGCGCGTCCTCGGCGACCGCCTCCTCCAGGCGGCCGGGGATGAGGGCGAAATGCTCGTCGACGGGGATGAGGCGCAGATTTTCGGCGCCGAGCCCGGCGATCTTGACCGCTTTCTCGACGCTCGAGTGGGCCTCCGTCGAGGCGTAGACCACGAGCGGGTCCCGCGCGCCGCGCCGGTTGGCGCCGAAGCCCGTGGAGACTTCGCGGGCGGAGAGGAGGGCGCACAGGGTGGCGGTCGAGGCCGTGTCCTGGATGACCCCCGCCCAGTCCTCGGGCAGTCCGATCATTCCCCGCAGCCAGTCCATGACCGTCTCCTCGAGCTCGGCCGCGGCGGGAGACGTCTGCCAGACCATGCACTGTGCTCCGAGCCCGGCGGTCAGCAGCTCGGCCAGGACCGAGGCCGGGCTGTTGTTCGCCGGAAAATAGGCGAACCAGCCCGGATGCTGCCAGTGGGTCATGCCCGGCAGGATGTGGCTCTTGAAATCCTCGAAGATGCGCTCCATGGGCTCGCCGTTTTCAGGCGGAGCGGGCGGGATCTTTTTCCTGATGTCGCCGGGCTGAACCCGCGACATGACGGGCAGATTCTCGACGCTCTTGAAATACTCCGCGACCCAATCCACGAACTCGTGTCCGTGCCTTCGGAACAGCTCGATGTCCATCGCGCCCTCCTTGATATCCGGTCTTATTTTGCTCTTATCGGCTCCGTTTTTCCATATTGAGAGGCGAAACGAGGAAAAACAGCCGTTTTTAGGGCCCTTTTTTGATCGAGAATCAAATAACAGGCGCCGCTGCGCCCGAAAAACGCGCAATTTGTGCTCCGGAAGAAGCCAAATCACGATGAATACAAAATAATAAAAATAATTGTTGCTTTTCACAAATTTTCATGATATAATATGTTCAATTTTTTAGCAGACAATTCCCATATTTCCTTCACGGGCCGTTCTCTTTATTGATAAAAAAACCGCCTCGGCGCAAGCTGCGCCGAGGGCCGCTCCCGGCCCGGCCCCGCCTTGACTCCGTCACCGCCCCGTTTGTCTCCGTTCCTGGGACGAAGGAGGCTGCAACCCTCCGCCGAGATCGGGCGTATTACCAAATGGAAGCCGACGATGAAGACGCACCTCCTTTTTTCCTCCATAGATGCGAGAGTTCAGGAGTTACTCCGCTCGACTCTCAACCCCTTCCCTTCGGCAGGCTGTCTTCCCCTCTGACGGGGAAGGCAGTCTGCCGCTTTCTCTCCCCTCCGTCCCGGCTGACCGTCGACCAGTTTCATTTATGTTTTTTCCATTACGATCTAGCAAAGGGAAGGAGCGTAGGGCGGTCGGTGGGATATGCTTATCGAGGGATCGGGGGGTGTTCGACGCTCCGCCATGCGGGCCGTTGACATCGGACAACGCCTTATG
>VGJG01000005.1 GCA_016867615.1 Candidatus Aminicenantota bacterium
TCGGCTTTCCGGCGGGGGAGATGATGAGCTATTTCTTCTACCCCGTCGTCTCCCTGGTCAGGGACGGGAAGTTCAACCTGATGCCGGAATTCCTGTTGAGCAACCTGGTGGAAGCTTTCCTCGCGGGCTTTTTCTTCACCCTGGCCTACACGCTTTTCCTCAGGGCTCGCGGCCTGAAACTGTCCGGGCAGGGCATCGTCGGCCTGGGCGAGGAGACGGCGCCCCGGACCCGGCTCATCCCGCTCAAGGCGTACTTCGGCCTGATGCTGGCCGCCTGGGGCCTGAACCTCGCGCTGCTCGGGTTCGTCATCCACCGCTGGAATTGGACGCGCGTCAAGGGTTATGAGCTGGAGCATTTCACCGGCACGATTCCGAACCTCGAAACCGGCGTGCCGGTTCTCATCGTCCTTTCCGCGGCCGTCCTGATCCTCTCCCTGGCCGCATCCCTTCTCTGCGTCTACAAAATGTGGTCCGCGCTCCAGGACGGGAAGGCTTCGACTTCGCCCGGCATGGCCGTGGGGTTCCTGTTCGTGCCCGTTTTCAACTTCTACTGGAGCTTCAGGGTTTTTTACGGGTTCGCCCGCGAGCACAACGCCCTCGTCGCGCGGCAGGCGCTGAACGTCCCGCCGCTCCCGGCGGGGCTGTACCTGGCCCAGGTCATCCTGTCGTTCGTCGCCGGGGGGTCCTCCCTCCTGGCCTCGGTCGACATTTCCATTCCCGTCATCGCCGTGTTCCTGCTCATGCCCGTCAGCCTGGCGGCGTTCTACCTCACCTGCCAGGCCGTGAACCGCATTCCAAAATGGCCGATGCAGACATAAATCCAATGGGTTCTCTTCCATTCTCTAGGGGCTGGTTTCGCAGAGAGGTCAGCCGGCCTGAATGTCCGGGGCGATTCCGGCGCCTCAACCCGGCTCGGCGATAACGTCAGGGTCAAAGGCCTGCCGAGGCCGGCTGACCCACACAAAATGGAAGAGAGCCTTCCAATTTGTTCGGCAGCTTGATAGGCACAACCCCGTCCAGACTGTACTTAAAGAATCAAATGAAGTAGACTTTCACGAGTCGAAAAATCAGGAGAAGGAGACGCGATGAAGGACAAACACCATGTCGGCCGGCGCGAGTTTCTGAGATCCTCGACCCTCGGATTGGCGGGCCTGGCCGCCGCCCCCGCCGCGCTCCGCGCGCGTCAGGCCGCCCCGGCTCCGGCCGCTCCCGAGGCCGACGCCCCGCGGGTCAAGGGGTTCCGCACGCTGGGCCGCACCGGCTTCAACGTGTCCGACATCGGCACGGGCTCGGTCTACGACCAGGGCGTGTTCAAGGCCATGCTCGACGCGGGCGTCAACTACATCGACACCGCCGAGGGCTACCCCGGCCACCACCGCATCGTCGGCGCGGCCATCAAGGGCCGCGACCGCAAGTCGCTGTTCATCACCTCCAAGATGGCCCTGGACGAGGGCGACACGACCCGCGAGGGGCTCGTCAAGAGGGCGCGGAAATGCCTGGAGGACATGGGGACGGAGTACGTGGACTGCATGATGAACCACATGCCCGAGAAGCCCGAGCTGATCAAGCACGAGGGCTTCCACCAGGCCATGGCCGACCTCAAGGCCGAGGGCCGGGTGCGCTTCGTGGGCGTGGCGCACCACGGCTCGTTCTGGTACCGGGCCCCCGAAACCTCCATGGAGAGCATGCTCCTCGCCGCGGCCGAGGACGGCCGCTACGACGTCTTCCTCCTGGCCTACAACTTTCTGCAGATGGACGGAGCCCTCCGGGTCTTCGAGGCCTGCCGGGAGAAGAAGATCGGCACGGCCCTGATGAAGACCAAGCCGATCGTCACCTTCAACGCCATGAAGACGCGCGTCGAGAACCTGGAGAAGGAGGGCAAGGAGATCAACCCCCTCTTCCGCGAGGGAGTCGAGCGCTACCGGAAGCTGGCCGACCGCATGGACGCCTTCGTGGCCGAGTACCGCCTCGACGACGCGGACGCGATCCGCGAGGCCTCGGTCCGTTTCGTCCTCGACAACCCCGACGTCAACACCGTCTGCTGCTCGGCGCGGACGTTCGACGAAGCGGAGAAGTACATCGCCCTCTCTGGCGCCCGCTTCAACGACTGGGATCGGGCCAAGCTCGCCGCCTACCGGGAGAGCTGCGGCCGTTTCTACTGCCGCCACGCCTGCGGTCTGTGCGAGCCGAGCTGCCCGGCCGGCGTCCCGGTCAACACCATCATGCGCTACAACCACTACTTCGCCGCCCAGGGCCGGGAAAAGGAGGCGATGTCGCTCTACGCCGCCATCCCCGGCGCGCG
Organism: Candidatus Aminicenantota bacterium; assembly: GCA_016867615.1. GTDB lineage: Bacteria > Acidobacteriota > Aminicenantia > Aminicenantales > JAFGAV01 > JAFGAV01. The sequence continues at coordinate 2,303 of VGJG01000005.1, forward strand.
GGCGGACGCCTGCTCCTCATGTTCCGGGCACTGCGAACGGGCCTGCCCCCACGGTGTGCCCATTCAGGGCCTGCTGCTCGCGGCCCACGACGCCCTCCTCCTGGCCTAGCGTCGGAGACAGCCCCGGGGCGTCCCCGGTTCTGTGCCGGCTTGATGCACATCGGGTCGACGGCGTTCTGCTCAAACAGCGACTCCGGGGCTTCCGGGGGGGTTGCCGAAGACCGCGGCGCCCGAGATATACGGACCGGCTCCCATGCTGCCGGTTCATCGTTCGGCTCAGCCAACCGCGTGGCGTTGGTTTGAAGCCTTGCTCAGCCGCCCAATGCCTTTTTAACGGCGACCGCCGCCGCTTGACGCTTGGAGAGATAAGCGTCCAGCCCGGGTTTGGAGGGAGCCTGGATGTACGCGGTCAAAGCGTCGATCGTCACGCTCAGTTCCCCGGCCGCCGCCGCCGTCTCCAGGAACTTGGCGTCGCTCGGGGAGTTGTGGGGCGGCTTTCCGGCGAGCCGGCGCATCGATGACCCGATCAGGGACATGAATTTTTTCTGCTCCAGGAGAAGGGACAGGATCTGCTCGTCCGTATAGAGCTTTTTGCCGTGGATGTCGGCCGCGAGGCTGACCAGAGTCAGGGAGTTGTACAGGGCCACGCGGACCGAGGCCGTCAAGGCCTCTCCCACGGGGTTGTCCTGGGCCGCGGCTCCGGCCGCAGCGAGGAGAACCAGGGCTGGCAGGAGGGCAGCGGCCGGGACGATATTCCTATGGTTCTTGTTCATTCCCGCCTTCCTTTCTTCCCTCGGCAAAATTTTTCGGTCTGCCTTAGAGGGGAGCATCGGGGAGTATAGACCCCGGGCCGGGACCGTGTAAAGGCCGAGGCCGCTATCGGCGGGAGGGCGAAAGGCCTAGGATGCCTCGGGCTCGGCCGGCGGCGAGGGCGGCTTTCTGCGCGGCCGCCTGCGACGCCTTCTCTTTTTTTCTCCTGTTTCCGGCGCGCCGCCGAAGCGGCGGCGGAACAGCACTTCGAACGGATCCGGGGATCCCTCGTCCCGACCCTCGGCGACGATCGCGCACAGGCGCGAGGCCTCGGCGTAGCGCGCCCGGCGCCGCAGGGTCCAGCGCATGCGTCCGCTCTCGAGCGCGGCGAGCATCCGGTCGGCGATGACCAGGGTCTGGACGAGGTCGGCGGCGAGGGCCCGCGGGAGGGTGATGGCCATGGCCGCCCCGGCCAGGGCGTCGTGTAGGAGCATGAACCTGTCCCCCGAGAACCCGGCGAGAAGCCCGTCCGCCCAGGCATGGAACAGCAGCCCGTAGGTCTCGGCCGCCGAGAGAGGCCTCCCCGCGGCCGCCGAGGCGTCCGACACGCCGAGCAGCGCCTCGAGGCGGCGGGAGGCTTCCTCCGAAGTCTCATAGAAGGCGCCGGGCGCCCCCAGGAGGACGGACAGCAGGCCGTGCCGGCGGAGCCCCCCGAGGATGGGCCGGGACGCCCCGGACTTGAGGTCCTTGTTGAGCTCCTCGTAAAGGCGGGAGCCGGAGCACGAGGCAAGGAGGAGCCGGTGCTCGGCGATCGCCCGCTCGGTTTCCTCCTCGACCGAGAAGCCCAGGCGGCCGGCGTGCCTCAGGACACGCCACATGCGGACCGGGTCCTCGACGTAGCGGCGTTCGGGCGGTCCGATGACGCGGATGCGCCGCCGCTGCATGTCCTCCAGACCGCCCGTATAATCGATCACGGAAAACGTGGAGATGTCGTAGAACAGGGCGTTGATCGTGATGTCGCGCCGAAAGGCGTCCTCGCGGGGCGTGCCGAAAGCGATGGGGGGCAGGGGAGGCCGTCCTTTCCTTCTTCCCCTTCCCTCCGCCGCTTCCTCTTCTTCCTCTTCTTCTTCGGCCTCATGCTCGGTCTCGGTTTCCCCCGCGCCGGCCTTTTCCTCCTCGGGTTTTCCGCCCGCGGCCTTGGCTTCCTCCGCCCCGAGCTCTTCGCCGGGGCATGCGCCGCCCTCACGGAATTCCGCGTCCTCCGGATGTCCGTCTTCCCTGCCGTCCTCCGGCGGCTCCGGCTCCCCGGGGCCGGGGTCGCGCCGGAACGTGGCCACTTCGATGACCTTGCCTCCCTGGAACCGGACCTGAGCCAGCCGGAAACGCCGTCCGATGAGATAGGCGTTGCGGAACAGCTTTTTGACCTGCCGGGGCCGGGCGTTCGTCCCCACGTCGAAGTCCTGGGGCGTCCGGCCGAGCATGAGATCGCGGACCGCGCCGCCCACGAGATAGGCCAGGAACCCGTGGCGGTGGAGTCGATTCAAGACCTTGAGGGCGTCGGGGTCGATGTTCCGGCGGGAGATGGAATGACGCGAGCGGTCGAGGATCGTGGGGGCGGCCAGCGGAATGTCTTGTCCTTCGTTTTCGGGCATGACGTCCGGAGCCTGTTCCTGTTTCAGCGGCTTCCTCTCGAGCGCTCGCGATCGTGAAGATTACAAGATAAACCAAGTCTTCTTCCCGTTCAACTTGTATCTTTTATGGGTCCCGCCCGAGGTGTGAAATCCCAAGTCCTCAGGGCCTCCGCGGCGGCTCCCCGCCTCTGGTTTTGCTCCCTCCGCCGAACCGCGGGGGCGGCCATCCGCTTCCCGGTCGAAGAGTCCGGAAGGAGTCTTCTAAGGGATGCGGGCGGCTCCGGGGAGAGGATCGCTTGATTTTGTTTCGATAAATAATAGAGGATATATCCTTCACGCAAATTTAGGCACGAGAGGTGAATGAGGAGGCTGGGATGAGAATTTTGCGCGCGGTTTTCGCTGCGGCGCTGGCGGCGGCCGTCTTCTGGGGTCTCCATTTCCGTCACGGCCTGCTCCCCCCCCTGGGCAAGCTCGTCAATCCCTTCGCCGGGTTCTGGAGGAACGGAGACCGTCCGGACCCGGCGCTCGAAGTCATCACCCTTCCCGGCCTGCGCGAGCGGGTGGACGTCGTCTGGGACGACCGGCGTGTTCCCCACATCTTCGCCCGCAACGACCACGACCTCTATTTCGCCCAGGGATACCTCGTCGCCCGCGACCGGCTGTGGCAGATGGAGTTCCAGACGCTGTACGCCGCGGGGAGGCTGTCCGAGGTCGTCGGCCCGGCGGGGCTCGAGCACGACCGTCTGCAGAGGCGGCTGGGCATGACTTGGGCGGCCGAGAGATCCGCGCAAGCCATGGCCGGGGATCCCGTGATCAACGGGGTCGTGCAGGCTTACGCCGACGGGGTCAACTCCTTCATCGCCGGCCTGCGGCCCCATGAACTGCCGGTCGAATACAAGATCCTCGACTTCCGGCCCGAGCCCTGGACGAAGCTCAAGGCCGCCCTGCTGCTGAAGTACATGGCCTGGACGCTCTCGGGCCACAACACCGACCTCAGCCAGACCCGGACGCGCGACGCGCTCGGCGAGGATTTCGTCCGGAGCCTGTATCCTGACTTTCCGCCCCTTCTGGAGCCGATCATCCCCCGGGGCGCGGACTGGGGGTTTCAAGCAGCTCCGCAGGCTGCGGACGGAGCAGGCGAAGCGCCCCGAACCCCGCAGCCGCCGGCCTCCGTGCCGGCCGCCCGGGACGGGGAGGCCGACCCCCGCGGCGTCGGCAGCAACAATTGGGCCGTCGCGGGGTCGCGCACGCGGACCGGGTTCCCCATTCTATGCAACGACCCGCACTTGAACTTGACCCTGCCCTCGATCTGGTACGAGCTTCAGCTCACCGCGCCCGGAGTGAACGTCCGCGGCGTGACGTTCGCCGGAGCGCCGGGCGTCATCATCGGCTTCAACCGCGATGCGGCCTGGGGAATGACGAACTTGGGCGCGGATGTTCTGGACTGGCACCGGGTGCGCTTCAGGGATTCGAGCCGTCGGGAGTATGCCTACGGCGGGGGGTGGCGGCCGGTGATCGCACGCAACGAGACGATCAAGGTCCGCGGCCGCCGGGCCGTGAGGGACCGCGTCCTCTACACGCACCACGGCCCGGTCGTCCGGCTGGAGGAAGAAGAAGCCGCGGAGGACTGGATCCCGGCCGGGGCGGCCATGCGCTGGGCGGCGCACGACCCCTCGGTCGAGCTCAAGGCGGTCTATCTCCTCAACCGCGGCTCAAGCTACGGTGATTTTCTCGAGGCCTTGAGGCATTTCGCCTGCCCCGCCCAGAATTTCGTCTATGCGGACGCCGGCGGAGACATCGCCCTGTGGTCGAACGGCCGCCTGCCGATGCGGAGCCCCGGACAGGGGCGCTTTCTCCTTGACGGCTCCTCTCCGGGAGACGATTGGCCGGGTTGGATCCCCTGGGAGCGGAACCCGCATGTCCTGAACCCGGAACGGGGGTTCGTCAGCTCGGCCAATCAGCACCCGGCCGACGAGACCTATCCCTACCGGCTCGGATGGGATTTTTCGTCGTTCGAGAGGGGGGCGCGGATCAACGAGGTCCTGGCCGCGGGCGCCGGGTTCACGCCCCGGGACATGGAGGATCTTCAGAGGGACGGCCTCAGCCTGCGCGCCCGCATGCTTCTGCCGAGGCTGCTGTCGGCGCTCAGGGCGGCGACCCTGGCGCCCGAGGAGAGACGGGCTTTGGAGGCGCTCGAGCGGTGGGACGGGGTCTTCGCCGCGGATTCCGTCGCGGCGACTCTTTTCGACGCCCTGTGGAGGGCGCTCAACGAGCGGACCTGGAACGACGAGAAAGAAGCGGGTCTGGAATCGGTCGCTTGGCCGATGTCGAACGTCTTCCTCGACCTTGCCCTCAACCGTCCGGATTCGCCCTTCTTCGACGACAAGACGACGCCGGGCGTGGAGAGGTTCGACGACCTCATCCTCCCCGCGTTCCAGACCGCCCTGGGCCGGCTGGGGGAGAGGCTCGGGCCTTTCGGCGGGGCCTGGCGATGGGGGCGGGCGCGGGGCACGGAGATCGGTCATCTCGGCCGTCTGCCGGGGTTCGGAAGCGGAAAGCTCGAGACGCCGGGGGGCCCGGCCGTCGTCAACGCCACGCAGCGGAGCTCCGGGCCGTCCTGGCGGATGACCGTGGCTCTGGGTCCCGAGATCAGGGCCTGGGGCATCCTCCCCGGCGGGCAGTCGGGAAACCCGGGTTCGCGCTTTTACGACAACGCCGTGGCCGACTGGGTCGCGGGCAAGACCTATGAGCTGCTCTTCCTCGAATCTCCGGATGACCCGGTTCCGGGGGCGGCTTCCCGGACCGAGCTGCGGGGGGCGCGATGATCGCCGCGCTTGCAGTTTTCATCGTGCTCGGGGTCTTGCACCTCTTCACCCCGTACTGGTGGTGGGTCATGGCCGTGCCGTTCGTCTTCGGGCTTGCCTACGGCCGTTCGGCCTGGCGGGCGGCCCGGACGGGGGCGCTCGCCGCCGGTGCGCTGTGGCTGGGTGCGGCGGCCTATTTTCAGCTCGCGGGAAGCGCCCTGATCGCCCGGCGCATGGCGGGCCTTTTGGGCATCGGCTCGCCGTGGGTCATGGTCGCGGCCGCCGGGCTCCTCGCCGCCCTGGCCGCCGGAGTGTCGGGGCTGGCCGGCTTCTCCCTCCGCGCTCTATTCAGGGGAAGCAGCAAAACCCGCTGAAGCGGTCGGCTTTCTTCCAAGCCCCCTAGCGGCAGCGGGGCGCGCGTTTCACGGCCCTCCTCCCTCTCACCCCTTGGGGTGAATGGCGGAGTTATTTTTCTAACCTCTGAATTCACCCCTGTTGGGCATTGCCCGCAAATCGTGATTCGAACATAATCTCCGGCGGGGAGGGTGTGTCTACCATTTTATACAAAATCCCCTAGGGCAAGGCGATTGAGGTTTTTCCGCAGATCGATGAGCGCCGTAAAAAGTAAAAGAAAGGGAAAAGGTTGGGTTTTTTTGACCCTGCTCACCTCCCTGGGGCTCCCTCTTCTCGCTCAGGAGAGCCTGCTTTTCAGGCGTTACAACATCAATCAGGGTCTGTCACAGAACTCGGTCTACGCCATCCTGCAGGACCGTCACGGCTTTATGTGGTTTGCGACCCAGGACGGCTTGAACCGTTTCGACGGCTATACGTTCAGGATCTTCCGCCCCAAGCCGGAAGACAGGTCGTCCCTAAGCAACGGCCTGTTGACGTCCCTGGCCGAGGATGCCTTGGGATTCTTGTGGGTGGGGACGGACACCGGCTTCCTGAACCGCTACGATCCCGCTTCGGAGACGTTCCGTCATTTTCGGCCCGTGTCCAGCGTCCCTCCCCGGCAGGAAAGGCCGGCCATCACTTCTCTTTTAGCCGAGAGGAGCGGCCGTTTGTGGGTCGGGACTTCGAGCGGTCTCGTCCGCTTCCATCCGTCCTCGGAGACTTTCCAGCTCTTTCGGAGCTCTGCCCAAGACCCGGCCAGCCTGAGCGGCGACTCGATCACCGTCCTGTACAAAAGCCCGCAAGGCGACTTCTGGGTCGGTACCCGCGGCGCGGGCCTCAATCTGTTCGACCCGGTCAGAGGCCGGGCCGTTCGTTATCTCCCCGGGGCAACCGTCCTGGCCGTCCTCGAGGACGACGGCGCCCTGTGGGTCGGGACGGACGGTGGCCTGGTGAGGCTCGACCCGCGGTCCGGACGGACGGATGTCTTCCGGAACGACCCCGGCCGTTCCGACAGCCTGGCCCATGACCGGGTGACGTCCCTGATCAAGGACCGCAACGGGGACATCTGGGTCGGGACGCGCAACGGCTTCGATCGTCTTGACCGGGAAGCTTCCCGGTTCATTCATTACAGGAACGACGCCTTCGACGAAACCAGCTTGTGCGATGATGACGTGCTCACTTTGGCGCAGGACCGGAGCGGCGGTCTGTGGGTGGGGACCCAGGGCGGGGGGCTCAGCCTCCTGGACCGGGTTTCCGTCCCCTTCGGCCACCTGAGAGACAAGTCGGGCGCTCCCAACCGGCGGAGCCGCAACCAGATCTGGGCCATCATGGAGGACGAGACGGGCACGCTGTGGATCGGGACGGCGGCCGGACTGCACCTCCACAACCGCCGGACGGGAAGCCGGCAAAACTATGTTCATGATCCGAGGAATCCCGGAAGCCTGAGCCAGGACATCGTGCGTTCCGTGATCATGGACCGGAGGGGATCGGTCTGGGTGGCGACGGAATCCGCCGGCATCGACCGCCTCGATCCGGGGGCGGGGTCGTTCGTTCACTTCCGGCATGACCCGCGCGATCCGGGGAGTCTGAGCTCGAACGAAGTCCGCTGCCTTCTCGAGGACAGGGACGGCTCGATCTGGGCGGCCACCATGGGCGGCGGTTTGAACCGCTTCGACCGGGCCACGGGACGGTTCGTCCGATTTCGCCACAACCCGGCCGACGCGTCCAGCTTGAGCACGGACCGGACCTATTCGCTCTGTCAGGATCGGGAGGGGTTTCTCTGGGTCGCGACCTGGGGCGGAGGGCTCAACCGGCTCGACCCGGCCACGGGCGGGGTCAGGCACTACCGGCACGCGACGACCGACCCGGACAGCATCAGCGACAACAGCATCCTGTCGGTCACGGAAGACCGGGCGGGCAACATCTGGGCCGGGACGCGCGGCGCGGGATTGTGCAAGCTCGAACCTCAGGACCGGGAGGGGGGGAGGTTCCGGACCTATTCCGAGGAGGACGGGCTGCCCAACAGCCAGATCTACGCCGCGCTCGAGGACGAGGACGGCTTCCTGTGGCTGACACACAACCGGGGGTTGTCCCGGTTCGACCCCGCGACGGGCAAGATCAAGAACTTCGGCACCCTGAGCGGAGTTCAGAGCCCCGAATTCAACGGGAACGCGAAATTTCAGAGCGCCCGAGGCGAGATGTTTTTCGGGGGGATCAACGGCCTGAACGCTTTTTTCCCGGGGAAGGTTAAAGACAATCCCTATCCCCCCCCCGTGGCCATCACCGAACTCCAGGTCTTCAACCGGACCGTGGACATCGGGCCGGACGCGAACGGCCGTGTGGTCCTGGAACGTTCCACGGTCCTCGGCTCCGCGGTCCGCTTGTCGCACGGGGAAAATATGATCACCCTGAAGTTCGCCGCCCTGCACTATGCCGTTCCCGAAGAGAACCAGTATGCCTATATCCTCGAGGGCTTCGACAAGGACTGGAACTTCGTCGGCGCCGTCCGTCAGGCGACCTACACCAACCTCCCTCCGGGTGAGTATGTCTTCCGGGTCCGGGCCTCCAACAGCGACGGCCTCTGGAACGAACAGGGAGCGTCCCTGTCGGTCGTCATCGCCCCTCCCTTCTGGAGGAGGCTCTGGTTCCAGACGCTGGCCGTCCTTTCGGCTCTGGCGGCCGTGGCCGGGGCGGTGGGAAGGCGTTTCTGGCTCCAGGCGCAGAACCGCCGCCGGCTCGAGTCCATGGTCGAGGAGCGAACCGCGGAGCTCGTGAACGCCAACAGCCGTCTCCAGGAGGAGGTCGCGGAGCGTCAGCGGCTCATGGGCGAGCTGCAGTGCCTGTCGGTGACGGACGAACTGACCGGGCTATGCAACCGCCGCGGTTTCCAGACCTTCGGCGGCGAGCTCCTGAAGATGGGCCGCCGCATCAACGCCGGGGCGTTCACCCTCTATATCGACTTCGACAGGCTGAAGAACATCAACGACAAGTTCGGTCATCTTGAGGGGGACAAGGCCCTCCTCGACGTGGCCTCCATCCTGCGCCGGACTTTCCGGGAAACCGATATCCTGGGCAGGATCGGGGGGGACGAGTTCGCGGTCCTGGGCGTTTTGGAGCACGGCTCGCTGGTCGAGGTCCTGACCGACCGCCTGCAGCATCTGCTCGAGGAAGTCAACGCCGGACGGGAGGCGTCCCGCCGCATCTCGCTCAGCATCGGGGCCGTGTCCCTGCCGATCGGGCCGACCCTGGGGATCGAAGACCTGCTCCTGGCCGCGGACAGGAAGATGTACGAACAGAAACGCCTCAAAAACTGAGGGGGATTCCTCTCCGCCCGCCGGCTAGAGCCTCGTGATCTCGAACGACACGCCCTCCGGGTCCGGGCAGACCAGGACCTTGGTGCCGGCGATCCAGTCGTCGGCCGGGAGCTCGTCCTGCCGCTGCTTGGCCGTCAGGAAGGGGAACAGGCTGTTGAGGGCGAAGAGGCAGACTTTCTTCCCCCTGGGGATCTCGATCGTCCCGCCGCCGCGGATGAAGAAATAATCGCCCTTTTTATGCCCCGCTCCGCAGCGTTTCTTGACCCCGGCCACCTCGACTTTCAGGTCTCTCATCACTCCTCCTCTCTCTAAATGGGGGACACAATACCTATTTACCTGAATTCTGATTTATCTGACTAGCAAATTCTATCTGATTACCTCGCCTGAAGAAATAGGGTGAATAGGTATTGTGTCCCCCATTTTGATAATCTGGACGGTCCGGCCGGATTCCTTTACAATACCCCGTCCGGCCGGAAGTCCGCCGGAGCCGACCATGTCCAAAGTCTCGATCGTCAGATGCGGAAGCTATGACCCGGGCGAAGTGCGCCGTGCGGTCGCCTCGGCGGTCGCACCGCTGGGCGGGATGCGGGCCTTCGTCCGGCCGGGCGCGCGCGTCCTTCTCAAGCCGAACCTCCTCATCCCCGCCGCGCCCGAACGGGCGATCACGACTCATCCGGCCGTGGTCGAAGCCGTGATCGGTCTGGTGCGTGAGGCGGGCGGCGAGCCCTTCATCGCCGACAGCCCCGGCGGCCCGCTCCACAACCGCCTCGGCATGGCCGCCCTCTTCAGACATTCCGGCCTGAGCGAGGTCGCCCGGCGGACAGGAGTCAGGCTGCGCGCCGAACCCGATTCCATCCAGGTGCCCACGCCCGGAGGCCAACTGCTCAAGCGGCTCGATCTGCTCGCCTCCTGGCGGGAGGCCGACGTCGTCGTTTCGCTCCCCAAGCTCAAGACGCACAACCTGACCCTGATCTCCGGCGCTCTGAAGAACCCCTTCGGGCTCGTCCCCGGCCTGGCCAAACCCGGCTACCACGCCAAGCTGGCCGACATCGATCAGTTCTGCGACATGCTGCTCGACGTCGTGGCCTGCGTCCGGCCCGTGCTGACGATCATGGACGGGGTGCTGGCCATGGAGGGCGACGGGCCGAGCACGGGGGGCCTCCCGCGAGCGCTCGGGCTCATCCTGGCCTCGCCGGACCCCACGGCCCTCGACGCGGTCGTTTGCCGGGTCATCGGAGTGGACCCGGGCGGACTGGCGCTCTTCCGGGCCGCGGAGAGGAGAGGCTGGTGGCCCGTGGACATCGCCCTCGAGGGCGTGCCGCTCGAGGAGGCCGCCGCCCGCAATTTCCGGCTGCCCGCGGCGCGCCGGGCGGCGAGACCCGTCCGGGGCAAGCGTTGGGTCTCCCGCTTCATGACCCGGGCGCTCACCCCGCGGCCCGTACCGCGCCGGGATCGCTGCACGGCCTGCGGCGACTGCGCGCGGATGTGCCCCCGGGATGCGATCGCCGTCGCCGGCCCCGCGGCCGTCGTTGATGACGAGCGGTGCATCCGCTGCTACTGCTGCCACGAGATCTGCCCCGAGGCGGCCGTCGGCCTGAGGTTTTCCCCCCTGGGCCGGCTCCTGCGTCTCGCCGGGTTGATGTAGACGTGGAATTGCGGCAAGTGCAGGCGCGACTCCAGTCCGCTGTTTCAGCCGGGCTGAGCCGGCCGGTCCCGGAGGCATGACGTAGGGAAAGGGTTCTTAATGGAAGAAGCGGAAGCACATCATGAACGCCGGCTGTTATCTTTCCGGGGAACTGGACCACGGGAGAAAGCGCGGCGGAAAAAATTGTAAGCCCGGCGCGGTCAGCGGCTGATCAGACCGCGCGCGGCCCGGCTCCTTCAGCGCGAAACCGTGGGCAGGGGCTCCACGCGCCAAGACGAGCCGTCCCAATAGAGCAGCCCCTCGCCGGGGGCGAACAGGTTCCGTTCTTCTTCCGGCGTGATTTTCCCCTGAAAGCGGAGTCTTTTGATCTCGGTCAGGAGTTCGTCCTCGGGCTCGATGCGTTTCAGGTTGAGATTGAAGTCGAAGGTGTAGCGGAGGAGGAGGCTTGCTTCGGGTTGTGCGCGTTCGACGACCAGGAGCTCGATCTCCCTTTCGTCTTGCTTTATGAGGATGTTCGAAATGAAATTGCGCAGCTCGTACTGCTCGGCCACCACCGAGCGGGGAAAAAGCAGGTAGGCTTTCTCCGCGCCGGCCTCGATCCCCAGAAATCGCCGCGCCGAGGCGCCCTCCTGCGGCGACCGCCCCCTGACTTCCTCTGGGTCGAGGACGAACAGGCAGGCCCGGTTGTAATCGTTGTTCTGTCCGGCGCACAGGATTTCGCTCCTGCCGTCGCCGTCGAGGTCCAGGACGCGCAGGCAGCCGTCGGAAACATGTCCCGCGTTCCAATACCGCCCCCTCGGACTCCCGGAGGAGTCGAGGACCGCGACCTCGTAGATGTACCAGGGGGCGTGGCTCGAGCAGACGAGAAAGGCGGGCTGCCCCCCCCCCTCCTCGAATTTCACCTCCTGGGCCTGGCGCACGAGGTAGCGGTCGTCGTAGGTCGCGGCCGGCGTCCGGACGACCCGGCCGGGGCGATAGGACCACAGCGTCCGGCCGCGTCGGGTGAGGCAGAGGAGCTCGCTCCACAGGCCGTCGTTGTCCTCGGCGGCGCAGCAGAAAAGGATTCCGCCCCCGCCCCATTTTTCGAACCACCTGGAATACACGGGATGGAGCGGCCGGTCGAAAACCCGGGACCAGAGCGGCTGGCCGTTTCGGTCGAGCGCCGTGAGGGCGTTGCCCCGGACCTCGATCTTCTCGGGCATCCGGACGCCTTTAAAAAGGAGAAGGAGGAGGGCGACGGTCGCGACTCCCGCCGCGGCGGCGACAACCCGGAACAGGGATCCTGCCCGGCTTTGGGCGCGGGCCGTCTTCGCCTCCCGCCGCCTTACGGCGAAACCGGCCATCCATTGCTCGAGCTCTTCCCGGTAGGCGAAGACGCTGCCCTTCCTCATCCCTCCGACGCGGTAAACGGGCAGGCCGTATTCCTTCTCGTATCGGAGACACGTCCGGATGTCGCATCCCAGCAGAGCGGAGATCTCCTTCCAGGAATGCAGACGTGTTATTCTTGCCGATTCCGGCTTCATTTTCCCAAGTCCCCTATCCCGCGATCAGCGCCTATTATTTATATAGAATGCGGGTGGGTGAGTCAACTGGGAGCGGGAACCGGCTTCGCCTTTCCCCCTGCCGACGCGTCCTTCGCCCGCGGTCTGGGAGCGCTCCGGAGACGCCCCTTTCTGTCCCCCCAGAAGTGTCGGGGGGGGGATGGCAGACCCGCTTGAGACCGCCGACGACCGGCTCCTCGCGGCAAGCCGCGGGGCATGTTAGTGCTTTTTGGCCGCGCGGACAAAGAGACGGAGGAGGACGACGGCGGCGGCGAACAGGACTGCGGGCAGGCTGAGCGAGGGCAGGACGGACTCGAAGGTTGAGAGGTATTTCGTCCAGCTCCCCCACTTCAACGACGCGGCGTGAAGAGCGGCCAGGACGAGCGCGGCATAACCCGCCGTGCGCAGAGTCTTCCGCCACCGCTCTCCCCCCATTTTTCCTTTGATCTTAGCCAGGGACAGAACGGCCATCCATCCGAACAGGGCGAGGGCCGCCAGGCCGAGCCCGGCCGCGAGGGGATTCCGGGCCATCCAGGCGGGGAGGGGAAATTTCCCGGCCAGGAAGACATGGGAGACCAGGCCGTGAACCGCTCCCGTCCAGAAGCCGGCCAGCCCGAAATGCTTGCGATGGGCCAAACCGCGGCGCGGCCTCCGGGAGAAAAAACGGATTGAGGTCAGGAGCAGGGACAGCGAGACGAGGAACAGCGAGGCCACGGCCAGCGCTTTATTGAAAAGGTACAGGTCGAACCGCCAGATGCTGTCCTTGATCGCCTGGCGCACGAAAAAATATGCCGCCCCGAAGGCAACGGCGGCCAGCGAGACTCCGGCCGCCCGCAGCCGAAGCCTCCACAGCAAAGCCGCCGGGGACGTCCCGGCTCTCGCTACCGCGCTGTTACGCCTCTCCTTCTCTTGCATTCAGTTCACCGCTTAAACTTGGATTATAGCGGAAGACGGGGTCGCGTCTACGCTTCTATCAAAAAAGTGGAAAGTGTAGACGCGACCCCGTCTTATTCAGAACGGCTCGGAACGAAGCCGGCGGCGACGACTCGATCCGTATTTCTCCGGCGACGCCGGGGGACGGGAGGACGATCTCGAGGGCGTGCAACATGAGGCGCGGGAAGGCGCCCTGGGCTGCGC
>VGJG01000006.1 GCA_016867615.1 Candidatus Aminicenantota bacterium
TCCTCAAGGTCGAGGGCAAGAACTTCCCCTTCGCCGAGATGGGCGACTCGGCCACGGTTCGGGTCGGCGAATGGGTCCTGGCCATAGGCAACCCCCTGGGCATGGACCACACCGTGACGGCGGGCATCATCAGCGCCAAGGGGCGGCAGCTGGGCGTGGGCGGCAACGTGCCGCAGCTCGAGGACTTCATCCAGACCGACGCGGCCATCAACCGCGGCAACAGCGGCGGGCCGCTGGTCAACATGAAGGGCGAAGTCATCGGCATCAACAGCAACATCCTCACCCCCACCGGCGGGAACATCGGCATCGGCTTCGCCATCCCCTCCAACCTGGCGGCTAAAGTCGTCGCCCAGCTCAAGGAAAAAGGCCGGGTGGTGCGCGGCCGCCTGGGAGTCGTCATCCAGAACATCGACGACGGGGCCAAGGAACAGCTGGGTCTCAAGACCAAGAAGGGCGCCCTCGTCTCCTCCCTGGAGAGCGGGGGGCCGGCGGAGAAGGCCGGGCTGAAGCCCTACGACGTCATCACCTCCGTCAACGGCCGTCCCGTGGAGAACATGAACGACCTGCGTCTCAAGATCGCCGACAACATGCCCGGCTCCAAGATCCAGGTGACCTTCATCCGCGAGGGCCGGGAAAAGACCGTGACCGCCGTCCTGGCCGAGCTGGAGGAAGAGCAGGACGCGGGCCGGGAGGTCAGCCCCGACAAGGACGTCGGCCTGTCCCTGACGGCCCTGACGCCCCTCATCGCCCGGCGCTACGGATTCCGGACGACGGAGGGGCTGCTCATCAGGGAGGTCCGGCCCTACAGCGAGGCCGCCCGGCGCGGACTCCGGCAGGGCGACATCATCGTCGAGGTCAACAGGAAAAGCGTCTCCGGCGTGGACGAATTCGACGCGGTCCTCAAGAGGGCGTCCTCCGGGGACCACATCATGCTCCTCATCCGCCGCGAGAGCGAGGCTCTGACCCAGGACTCGATCGTCACCCTTCGGGTTCCCTGATGGTCTTCGCCAAGATCCACGCCCTGGGAAACGATTTCATCCTCATCGACCGGGAGGACTGGGGCGACATCCCGGACATCAACAATTTCGTCTGGCGGGTCTGCGACCGCCATACCGGAGTGGGCGGCGACGGCCTGCTCCTCGTGTCCGTCGCCGACCGCGCCGCGGACCGGGCCGACTTCCGGATCTTCAACGCCGACGGCACGGAGCCCGAGATCTCGGGCAACGGCCTCCGCTGCGCCGCGGCCTATCTGTTCCACAAGCGCAAAGCCGCCCCGCCCCGGGTCCTGTTCCGCACGCCGTCGGGCGACCGGGAATGCCAGCTCCTCTCCTCCTCGGAGAACCATTACGAGATCCGGATCGAGATGGGCACGCCCCGCCTGGCCTCGACCGACATCCCCTTCGACGACGGGTCCTACCACGAGACGGTCATCGACTATCCCCTGTCCATCAACCAGGAAATCCATCCCGTCACCGTCCTGTCCCTGGGCAACCCTCACTGCGCCCTGTTCGTGGACCGGTTCCCGGCCCGCATCGAATGGCACCAGATCGGCCGGGAGATCGAGTCCCATCCCTTCTTTCCCAACCGGACCAACATCGAGTTCGTCCGGGTCATGAGCCGCGACGAGATCGAAGTCCTCTTCTGGGAGCGGGGCGTGGGAGAGACCCTGGCCTCGGGCAGCGGGGCCTGCGGCGCGGCCGCGGCGGCCATCCTCAAGGGCAGGACGGCCAGGAAGGTCACCGTCCGCACCAGCCTGGGGGCCCTGATCGTCGACTGGGACGAGGGGAAAAACATGATCCACCAATCGGGTCCGGCGGAGGTCGTCTTCGAGGGGCGGCTGACGGCGAAAATGACCGGACTGACGACGCCCGACCTTCGAATAAAAAGATAAGGTGGAAACCGAATTCCGGCCGAGGCGCGGAAGGCTCCTTTCTCAAAATAAATCAAAGAAAACGCGTCCTCTGTTGACTAAAAGAGAAAAGAAAAAGAATACGTTCATGAAACGGGTGACGTTGTCGAACGCCTCGTTCGCCCTGCTCCTCGCCCTGGTCTACACCCTCGTCGCCGGGTTCGTCGTCTCCCGCCACGAGATCTGGCGGGACGAAGCCCAGACCTTTCTGATGGCCAAGGACAGCCGGTCCGTTCCCGAGCTTCTCCACCGGGTTAAGAACGACATCCACCCCCCCCTTTGGCACCTCGTCCTATTTTCCCTGACCAGGGTGACTTCCTCGCCCGCAGCGATGCAGGTCCTTCACCTGGCCATCGCCGCCGCCGCGGTGTTCCTCTTCGCCCGTTTCGCCCCCTTCAGCCGGCTGAACAAGATCCTGTTCGCCGCGGGATACTACGCCCTGTTCGAATACGGCGTCATCGCCAGGAACTATGCTCTGGGGGTCCTGTTCCTGTTCCTCTTCTGCGTCTTCTACCCCCGGAGGAGGGAACGGTTCCTTCTTCTCGGCGCCTCGGTCGCCCTCCTGGCCCTGACGTCCATGCAGGCACTCATTCTGGCCGTGGCCCTGACCCTGGCCCTGGCCGCCGAACGGTTCCCGGGAGGCCGGGCATCTGCGCCGCGGCTCTTCCTGCCCGGTCTCGGCCTCGCCCTGGCCGGGATCGCGGCCTCGGTTCTCGCCGCTCTGCCGAACCCCGAGTCCATCTACGCCGTGAGAGTCCGGTTCGTCTTCGACGCCGAGCTCATTCTGCCCGTCCTGAGGACGATCCCCAAGGCGTTCTTCCCCCTGCCCATTCCCCAATTCCATTTCTGGAACACATCCCTGATCACCTACCTTCCGGCGCCGCACATCACCCTCCACCTCCTGGCCGCCCTGATCCTGCTGTACTCCCTTTTCCTCTTCAGCCGGCATCGTCCCGCCTTGATCACCTTCGCCCTGGCGACCTCGGCCCTGGCCGCTTTTTCCTATTTCAACTATTTCGGCTACCTCCGCCACCACGGGTTCTACTTCCTGGTCTTCCTCTCCGCCCTGTGGATGACCTCATCCGCGGCCGCTCCCGCCCCGGGCTCCCGACGGGACGGCCGGCTCGCCTGGCTGACGGCCGCCTGCCGGAGAGCGGCGCCGGCGGCTCTGACATTCATCCTCGCGATCCAGGCCCTGGCCGGCGCGTACGCCTCGGCCCGGGACATCCGGGACCCGTTCTCCCGGGGGCGGGCGGTGGCCGATTTCCTGCAGAAGCGCGGCTGGGAAGACCGCGTCCTCGTCGGCGACATCGACTACGTCATGTCCTCGATCTCGGTCCACCTCGGCCGTCCCATCTATCTTTCCCGCAGCCAGCGGTGGGGCACGTATCAGCTCAACGTCTATCCTCCTCGGAGAGCTACGGACATGAACCACATCGCCGCCGACGCGGAACGCCTGAGCCGGGAGAGGGGAAAAAACTTTCTCCTCATCCTGAACTATCCCCTGGACCGACGTTCCCTGACGAGCAGGTCCCTGAGTCTCGTGGGCAAGACAGGGAAAGCCATCGTCGAGGACGAAGCTTTTTACATCTACAGAAAATTCGGGGATGCCGCCCGAAGCCGGTGAAGCCGTTTTTTCCCGCCGAGGCGATTCCCGAGCCCCTTCCGGGTCCGGCCTATTGGAAATGATCCCAGCCGCGAACGGGAAGCGGCGTCCTGCGCCCGCCGCGGCCGAGGAGAACGACGTCTCTTCCGCGGACGAGGCGGCCGACGGGATGGAGGGGGAAGCGCCGGCCCAGGCGCCGGAGTTCTTCCAGGCGCGAGGGGCGGACGGAGAACAAGAGCTCGAAATCCTCGCCGCCGTGAAGGGCTAGATCCAGGGCCGAGGGGAAGGCCGCTTTCAACGCGTCTGAGAGCGGAATGCAATCCGCCCAGATTTCGGCGCCGGCGCCGCTCGCCCGGCAGATGCGGCTCAGGTCGACCGACAGTCCGTCGCTGAGGTCGATCATGGCCGAGGCCAGTCGCCGCCGCGCCAGCTCCCGGCCGAGATCGAGCCGCGGCCGCGGGTCGAAAAAGGCCCGGACCAGGCGTCCGGCCGTCCCGGGGGATTTCCTCCGCGGCAAACCGCGTGCGCGACGGGCCGCGGCCGGGACGCCCCGGCGCCCCAGAAGCCGCAATCCTCCGGCCGCGTCACCCAGCGTTCCCGAGACGAAGAGAAAATCCCCGGGAGCGGCGCCCCTCCTCAGCACGGGACGCTCCGCGCGGCCCATGACCGTCACGGAGATCATGACCCGCGGCGCCCGGGACAGGTCTCCGCCGGCGAGGAGAACGCCGTGCTCCTCGGCCGCCGAGCGAAAGCCGCGGAGAAATTCCAGGACCCATCGCTTCTCGATCTTCTTGGGCAAGGCCAGTCCCAGAAGGGCATAGAGCGGACGGCCGCCCATGGCGGCGATATCGCTCAGGTTGACGTTCAGGCTCTTGCGGCCCAGGAGACGCGGGGGCTGCCAGGCGCGGCGGAAGTCCACTCCCTCCACGAGGAGGTCCTTGGTCAGCAGCAGCCGCTCCCCGCGGATGCCGATTACGGCCGCATCATCGCCGATGCCCTCCTCCAGCCCGCTTCCCCGGCGCCGGAACAGCTCCCGGAGGGCGGCGATGAGCCTCTCTTCGTCCAGCCGGGCGCTTCTCACCTCTGGATCCTCTTTTGTCCCTCGTTCGGGAATGACTCCGCGCCGGGCGGGCGTCCTCCCCCGCTGCGGATCATGCCCCCCGTTTTCTCGGGCCCGATTTGGAGGCGGTCTTCTTGGAATCCTTCTTCCGCTCCGGAGACAGGGCGTGCTCGAAGACCTGCCGGATGTTCTCGACGAAAAGAAACTCGATGTCCCTGCGGAGCGCCTTGGGGATGTCGACCAGGTCTTTCTTGTTGGCCTGGGGAAGGATGACGCGCGAAACGCCGGCCCGCTGCGCGGCCAGGACCTTTTCCTTGACCCCGCCGACGGGCAGCACGTTGCCCCGCAGGGTGATCTCGCCCGTCATGGCCGTGTCCCGGCGGACCTTCCTCTCGGTGCAGACCGAGATCAGGGCCGCGGCCATGGTGATCCCGGCGGAGGGGCCGTCCTTGGGGATGGCGCCCTCGGGAATGTGGATGTGAAAGTCGTTCTCGGCGAACCGCCTGACCTCGATGCCCAGCTCCCGGGCATGGGCCCGGGCGTAGCTCAGGGCGGCCTGGGCCGATTCCTTCATGACCTCGCCCAGCGACCCGGTCAGGGACAGCCCGCCCTTGCCCTTCATCTTGGTCGCCTCGACGAACAGGATCTCACCGCCCGACTCGGTCCAGGCCAGGCCGGTGACAACGCCCACCCGGTCGTCCTTGAGGAGCTGGTCGCGGAAGATGCGCGTCGGGCCGAGGAGCTTCTCCAGGTTCTGGGAAGTGATCCGGGTCAGGCCTTTCTTGCCCTCGGCCACCTTGCGGGCCACCTTGCGGCAGACGGCGGCGATCTCCCGCTCCAGGTTCCTCACTCCGGCCTCGCGGGTGTAGAGGCTGATGATCCTCTGGATCGCGCCCCGGGTGAATTCGATGCGCTTGCGGCTCAGGGCGTTCTCCCGGAGCTGCTTGGGCACGAGGTGCCGCATGGCGATCTGCAGCTTCTCCTCCTCGATGTAGCCCGGAAGCGGGAGGATCTCCATCCGGTCCCGGAAGGCGGGTTGGATGGGGTCCAGCAGGTTGGCCGTGGTGATGAACATGACCCGGCTCAGGTCGAAGGGCACGCCCAGGTAATGGTCGCGGAAGTCCCGGTTCTGCTCCGGGTCGAGGACCTCGAGCAGGGCCGAGGAGGGGTCGCCGCGGAAGTCGGCCCCGATCTTGTCCACCTCGTCCATCATGAACACCGGGTTGTTCGACCCGGCGCGCCGCAGCCCCTGGATGATGCGGCCGGGCATGGCCCCGACATAGGTCCGGCGGTGCCCCCGGATCTCGGCCTCGTCGCGGACCCCGCCCAGGGAGATGCGGTGGAACTTGCGCCCCAGGGAGCGGGCGATGGACTTGCCCAGGGAAGTCTTGCCCACGCCCGGGGGGCCGACAAAGCACAGGATGGGCCCCTTGAGCTTCCGGGAAATCGAGCGCACGGCCAGGTACTCCAGGATGCGGTCCTTGACCTTCTCCAGACCGTAGTGGTCCTCGTCCAGGATGCTCTTGGCCTTGCGCAGGTCGAGGTTGTCGACCGTGCTCTTGTTCCAGGGCAGGTCGAACATCCAGTCCAGGTAGTTGCGGACCACGGCCGTCTCGGCCGACTCGGGGTGCATCTGCGACAGCCGGCCGATCTGCTTCTCCAGTTCCTCGCGGACCTCGGGCGCCAGCTTGAGCTTCTTGAGCTTGTCCTGGTAGGACTTGATCTCCTCCAGGATTTCGTTCCCCTCGCCCAGCTCCTTCTGGATGGCCTTCATCTGCTGGCGGAGGAAGTACTGCTTCTGCATCTTATCCATCTCGCCCTTGGCCTCGGTCGAGATGCGCGACTGGACGTCCAGGAGCTCGAGCTCGCGGGTCAGGTGCTCGAAGACCCGCTTCAGTCTCTGGAGGGGGTCGACGACCTCCAGCAGGACCTGGGCCTCGGCGACTTTGAGCTCGAGGTTGGCCGCCGTGAGGTCGGCCAGGCGCCCCGGCTCCTCGATGTTGGCGGCGATGATGAGCACCTCGGGCGGGAGGTTCTTGCCCAGCGAGGCGGCCTTCTCCAGGCTGGTGCGCACGTTGCGCACCAGGGCCTCGGTCTCGACCGATTTTTCCTCGCTCTCGGCTTCGTGGATGACCTGGACCTGGGCGGCCATATGGCCCTGCTCCTCCTCGAAGGTCTCGACCCGAGCGCGGACCAGTCCCTGGGCCAGGATGCGGATCCGGCCGTCGGGCAGCTTGAGCATGCGCATGATCAGGGCCACGGTGCCCATGTCGTACACGTCCTCCCGCTTGGGGTCCTCGAGCTCCATGTCCCTCTGGGTCAGGAGAAGGATCATGCGGTGCGAGGACAGCGCGGCGTCCACGGCCGCCTTCGACTTCTCCCGGCCGACGTACAGCGGCGCGATCATGTAGGGGAAGACGGAGATGTCCCGCAGGAGGAGGACGGGAAGCTTGGAGGGGACCTGAAGCTTCTGATCCTTCTCCCCCAGGAGGTCCTCCATCTGGGGCTCTTCGTTGTTGTTCTTCTCGGCCATGACGTTTCTCCGGGCCGGGCGCTCACTTGTCCCGGACTGTTCGACGCTTTCCGCCGGACGCCTTGAACAGGACGACGGACAGGACGCCGTTGTCCAGCAGGGCCTGCGTCCTCTCCGGCAGGATGACGCAGGGCAGGGCCACCGCCCGGCGGAAGGCGCCGCTGGTCCGCTCCAGGCGGTGATAGCTGGCCGGCCCGCTGTGGCGCTCCCGCTTCTTTTCGCCGCGCAGCTCGACGCGGTTGTGGTGGACGAGGAGCGAGATGTCCGCCGTCTCGACGCCGGGCAGCTCGGCCTCGATGACCACCCGGTCCTCCTTCTCGCAGACGTCCATGACCGGCGCCCAGGGCTCCTCCCAGGGCAGGCGCCCCCGGCGGCGGAGCGGCACCCCGCCCGGGACGCTGGCCACCTCGGCGCGGCGCGAGGCCAGCCGGAGGACGGAAATCCTTTTGCGGACCATCGACCGAAGGCCGTTTATTTCTCTTTAAGGAGCGTCTCCAGCTCCCGCTTGAACTCGGCCACGTCCCGGAATTCCCTGTACACCGAGGCGAAGCGCACGTAGGCCACCTTGTCCAGCTCCTTGAGGCGCTCCATGACGAACTGGCCGATTTCCGAGGCGCGGATCTCCTTCTCCGTCCGTTCGTGGAGCTTGGCCTCGATCTCCTCGACGATCTCCTCGACCTTCCTCACCGGGATGGGGCGCTTCTCGCAGGCCTTGAGCAGCCCCCGGAGGAGCTTCTGGCTGTCGAAGGGCTGCCGGCTGCCGTCCTTCTTGACGACCATGTAGGGGATCTCCTCGATCTTCTCGTAAGTCGTGAAGCGGCGCTGGCAGGCCAGGCACTCCCGGCGGCGGCGGATGGACAGGCTCTTCTTGCTCTCCCGGGAATCGATGACCTTGCTCTCGACGTGATCGCAGAAAGGACACTTCATTCCTGGAATTCCTCGCCCATTTTCTTCAGTTTGAGGAGGGAAAGCCCTTCTTTCCAGAGTATAACAAATCCCACCAGACAAGTCATCACCACCTGGATGGCGTGCACGGCCAGGGTCATGGCCGTGGCCTTGGTGGACAGGTCCCTCTCCATGGCCAGCCGGACGGCGGACGGGGCGTCGGCGGGGATGCGCGGGCTGAAGTAGAGCGACATGATTGCCTTTTTGCTGAAAAAGTCGAACCCGCCGGCCATGCCCGGAGTGGGGATGGCCGCCCCGATCATCGTGGCGAAGACGTAGGGGATGACGGTGTAGACCGGCAAGACCTCGCGGTAGGCCAGGAAGAAGAACCAGTAATAGACGACCATCGACGCCCAGACGAGGAGCGAGAGGAGGAAGAAGCGGGCCAGGTCGAAGAACGAGCGGAAGAAGCGCAGACCCTGGAGGAACTCCTCGATGAGCGACCGGACCTTGGAGGAGAACTTCGCGGGGAAGGGCTTGAGCACGGCGTTCAGGATGCGGAGCGTCGCCTCCCGGAAGAAATGGAGGCAGAGGACGAAGCCGATGATGACGATGTCCAGGGCGAGGCCCAGCATCCCCAGCTTGAACAGCCAGGAATAGGCCTCGACCGAGACCGAGAATTGGGAGACGTACAGCGGCCGGGCCAGGAGGAAGGCGGCCAGGAGGAAGACCATGGCGATGATGTCGAAGATCCTCTCCACGACCACCGTCCCCAGGGCGAACCCCTCGCTGATCTTCTCCTTGCGGGCCAGGTAGAGCGGCTTGACGATCTCGCCCAGGCGGCCGGGCAGGATGAGCGTCACGGTGAAGCCGATGGCCTGTCCGGCCACGAGGTTGTAGAACTTCACGTCCTTTTTCTCGGGCAGGATGAGGTACCTCCAGCGCAGGGCCCTAGGGATGATGTGGAAGGGACCGAGGACGACCATGAGCGCGAAAAAGAAAACGTTCACGTTCGTGACGCTGGCGAAAAAGCTGTCCCAGTCCACGCTGCGGAAGAAGAAGAACAGGAGGACCGCGGTCAAAATAAGGATGAGGCCGTAGCGGAGGATGTTTTTCTTCATGGGCGATTTAAGGCCGTTCATATTACCATCGTCCCCCGGGCGTGTCAATTAAGCGGACCGGCCGTCTGAAGGCCGTATTTTCAGTGTTTTCAGCTCTTTTTGTCCGGAGCGGCGGAGGGAACAGCGCGGCGATCCAGCAGATGCCGGACGGCGAGCCAGGGGCGGCGCGTCAGCATCCGCGGCCCGGCGAAGCGCATGACGGCCCGGACCTTCTCCCTCTGGACGGGCTTGTGGCAGTGGACCGGGCAGCGGTCACAGGCCGGTTTCCGCTCGAGGAAAGGGCAGGAACCCAGGCGCTCGAGCGCATAGCGGCGGAGGCCGTTGCATTCGGGGCACAAGCCGGGGGAGGCGAGGTCGTCAACCAAAGCCGCGGGCGGCAGCGCCCCGGAGCAGGGGCGCTGCGGCACGAACGGCACGGCTCCGCCCGGCGCGCTCAACCGGCGACGCCAACCGGGTTGAAAATGATCCGGGAATCATTTATGATTAGGAGCCTGCTGGGAAGTCGTCCAATGGCAGGACACATGACTCTGGATCATGGAATCAAGGTTCGAATCCTTGCTTCCCAGCTCTCAATACGCTGCCTTTCCCGGTAACCCTGTGTTTTCCTTCTCGTTTTTCGTCAGGATGTCCCAGCGGGCCGGACGCTGTTGACGGGCGAGGGGCGACGGCTCTTTTTTGCCGAAAAACATTATCCATGACGCAAGAAGACATACAGCCGCGGTTCCAGGCTTAACGGGAATCTTTAAATCGCCGCCTGAAGCCGCGGCCGACGATCCCGCCCAAAATTTCGCCCAGGATGGCGCCGGCGACCACGTCCGAGACCCAGTGGAAATCTCCGTCCACCATGGCCAGGGCGGTGAAGAGGGCGAAGGGATAGCCCACCCAGGCGATCCAGCGCTTCTCGGGATAGTACGTCCTCAGGCAGGCGACAAAGGCGAAGATGGCCGAGGTGTGGCCGGAGGGCCAGAAGAAGCGGCCGTCGCCGTGGCCGCGGTTCCAGAAATCGAACGAGAAATCGGCCGGGTTCTTGGTCTTGGGAAAGGGCGCCCGCGAGGTGAACGTCTCGTCGAGGAGGTTCTCCGGACCCCGGCGTCCGGTCAGGAATTTTTCGGTGGTGTTCACCAGGAGGTTGAGCAGCAGGGCCTGGATGCCCGCCAGTCCGCCGCCCATGAGACTGACGCTGCCCCTCCACCTCCCGCGCAGGGTGATCGCCACCGCCAGGAGCATGTGCCAGATCGTTCCGGCGGACAGAAAGACCCAGGGGACGGTCCGGCCCAGGGGATTCTCCCTCTGGAAGAAGACCTGGAGATCGCGGTCCCAGCCCGAGGCTACCAGGCCCCAGGTCAGGAGCGCGGACAGCGCCAGAAGAGCGAGCGGCACGGGCCGCAGGTTGCCGGCGGCGTGTTTCCAGAAGCTGTAAAAGAAGCCGGGGGACTTTCCCTCTCTCTCGCGCGCCCGCGCATACCGCTCTCCGAGTAAGGCGACGAGCGCCAGAAGGAGCAGCAGAATCATCATTTCCATCGAAGCGCCTACTATATCAATCCTGAATTGGGGGACACAATACCTATTTCCCTAATTCATTCTCCCTTGTTTAAAGGCGATAAATAAGGTGAATAGGTATTGTGTCACCCAATATGTATAATGAGGGCGGCGATGTCCAACAGGATTGCGGCACCCCACTCCCCCGCCCGCGAAGCCGAGGTCTGGGCCGTGGCCGGCGGCAAGGGCGGCACGGGCAAATCCTTTCTCGTCAGCAGCATGGGCACCTGCCTGGCCCGGAAGCAGCATAAGGTCGTCCTCGTGGACTTCGACCTCGGCGGGGCCAACCTCCACACCTTCCTCAACGTCGCCCAGTCCCGGAGGAGCCTGACCCGCTTTTTCGAGGACAAGGACGCCCGCCTGGAGGACCTCGTCGTCCCCACGGAAATCGACAACCTGGGCCTGATCACCGGCGACCTGGAGTCCGTCTCGCCCGAGAGCGTCACCTTCTCCCGGAAGGGCAAGCTCCTCCGCCATCTGGCCAAGCTCGACAGCCGCTACGTCCTCGTCGACCTCGGCGCCGGCTGCCACCCCAACATCCTCGACACCTTCCTGGCCGCCGACAAGATGATCACATTGGTCGTCCCCGAGATCACCTCCGTGGAGAACATGTATCACTTCATCAAGAGCGTCCTGTACCGCAAGCTGATCATGACCCTCAAGGACTACGGGTTCAAGGACACCGCCCGGCACGTCTGGCAGAAGCGGGAGTCCTACGGCATCCGCAACCTGAGGGAGTTCATCGACTACCTCCGCCGCAACATGACCTACCTGGAGCCCATCCTGGATAAGGAGCTGGGCGGTTTCACGATGCACCTCGCGGTCAACATGGCCCGCGACAGCCAGGACATCCACCTCGGGTCGTCGCTCAAGAGCATCTTCGACAAATACCTGGGCCTCAAGGCCTCCTACGCCGGCTTCATCACTTACGACGACGCCGTCTGGCGCTCGGTGCGCGAGCGCCGGCCGTTCATGCTCCATTTCCTGTCCTCCCGTTCCTCCAAGGAGATCGAGATCCTGGTGGACAACCTCGTCCACGACAGGGAAATCCCGCCTTCCTGGGGTCAGCCGTGAGCGCCGGCTCAAAAATCGGAGCGGACCGGGACCTCTCCGTCCTGGAGCTCGGCCCGGAGGCGACCCTGGCCCAGGTGAAAAGCGCCTATCTCCGGCTCAAGAAGCTCTATTCCAGCGACTCCCCCCTCCTCTCGCCCATCGCCCATGATTTCCCCGAGGAGAAGCGGCTCAAGATCCTTCTGGAGGTCGAGGAGGCTTATCAGCGCCTGCTTGCGCGATTTCACGTCGAGACCGCCGCGTTTCCATCCGCCGGCGAAGGGACTTCCTCTTCCGCCCCCTCTCCCTCCGAAAGCGGTCCCGCCCCGGAGACGAAATCGGGGACGACGGAGACTGCCTTCACCGGCCCGGCGTTGAAGAAGATCCGGGAAAGCCTGGGCATCCCACTCCAGGCCATCCACCAGGCCACCAAGGTCCGGGTCGAGCAGCTCGAGGCCATCGAGGCCGAGAGCTTCGACAGGCTTCCCGACGAGACCTACCTGCGCATCCAGCTCAAGGAGTACGCGGGCCACCTCCTCCTCAACCCCAAGATGGTCATCGCCGATTACCTGAAGCGGTACGCCTACTGGAAAAAGACCCATCCGCTCCCCGGCCGCTGACCCGCGCCGACCGCTTCAGTAAATGAAACCTATCCCCGCGCCCGCCGTCCACCGGCCGGCGGAATACAGAAGCGGATATCCGGGCAGCGTCGAGGCTTCGCTTCCCGGGCGATGATACCGGACAAAGACGTCCACGGACATATCCCCCACCCGCCGCGTCCGGGGGCGCTCATCCCGAACGGAGGATGCTTCCGGTCAGGGCGAAGCGCGTCGCCAGGCAGGAGGCCAGGGCGGCGACCTCGGCGATCTTCTCCTCCGTGTCCGAGAGGGGGATGCAGAGATGCAGCACGCGGGCGCGGCTCTGGATCTTGCTTAGGAGGCTCGAGGCCTGGGCGGGCGTCACCCGCGCGTTCCGGACGACGATGTCCTCGACGAACTTCCGGTAGGAGACCACGGCGTCCGCCAGGGGGATCGCGCCGGCCGGAGCGGGGCGGGCGTGATAACGGCCGACCCTCTTCAGCATGGGGTCGATGTAGCCCGTGGCCCTGGCCCGGTACTTGGTCAGCGAGGCCCCCAGCTGCTCGGCCACGGTGGCCCGGATCGACTCCACGGGGGTGTCCACCTTGCGGGGATCGAATTCCACCTCGGGCGTCCTGTCGCCGTAGCGGTCGATGAGCCGGCTGACGAAGTCCAGCTTTTCCAGGGCGCCCTTCTTGTTCCGGTAAGCCCGGCGCCAGACCGAGCGGGGCTCGAGCCACACGCCGAACGTCTCGGCGAAATCCTCGTCGGGGTGCTTCTGGGCGTAGTGGTCGCGGTTGGGATTGACGAAGTTCCGGCTCCAGGGATGGGGCTTGAAGCGGTCGGTGGCCGGGTAGGTGTCGAAGAACTTGCCCCGGACGTCGAAGACCACCCGGAACTCCCGGAGCTTGTACAGGCGGTGCATGTAGCAGAAGGCGTGCCCCGTCTCGTGCCGCAGGAGGTAGTCGATGACCCGCGGCTCGTGAGCCCAGCCCCGGATGTCCTGGTTCAGTTCCCTGAGCAGCGGGTCGGCGTCGTAGAACCCGACCTCGATGCTGGACGTGCCCGTGACGCAGCCCCAGTCCTCGCCCAGATAGAAACGCGGCTTGAGGCGGATGCCGCGGCGCTGGAGGAGGACCAGCAGACGGTCGATGTGGACCCGCACGGCCGAGCGCTTGAGGTCCAGGCCGAGCCGGTTCACGGGCGTGGTCAGGAGCTCCATCTTCCGGGTGGCCTTGTTGAACAGGAGTTCGCGGATGTCCTTGACCATGGTCTCTCCCGCCTAGGATTCTCCGCCCGACTCGGTCTTCGGCTCGATCTTCGCTTCGGACTTCGTCTCCGCCTTCGCCTCCGCCGGCTCGGCGGGGGGCGCCTTCCGGCGGGAGAGCGCCTGCTCGACGATGAAGCGCAGCGTCCCGGAGAACGTCATCCCGTCGGCCGCGGCCGAGGCCATGAAGGCCACCCCGGCCGTCAGGTCGGGATTGGGGTTGACCTCCAGGACGAACAGCTTGTTCCGGCGGTCGAGGCGCATGTCGATGCGGCTGTAGTCGCGGCAGCCCAGAACCTGATAGGTCCGTAGCGCCAGGGCCTTCACCCTCCGCAGCACCGCCCGGGAGAGCTTGGCCGGGCAGACGAGCGTCCCCTTGTGGAAGTCCTCGTGCAGGGGGTCCCACTTCGACTCGAAGCTGATGATCCTCCGGCGCTCCTCGGGCAGGTCCGAGAAGTCCATCTCCTCCACGGGGAGCATGCGCGGCGGCTTGTTGCCGATGATGGACACGCCCAGCTCCCGGCCCTCGATGTACTCCTCGATCAGGGCGGGCTGCTGGAATTTCTCCCAGACGTGCCGCACCTGCTCCTCGAGCTGGGCCCGCTCGTCGACGACCGACCGCTCGGTCACGCCGGCGCTGGCGTCCTCCCAGACGGGCTTGACGATGAGCGGATAGCGGAGCCCGCGGAGCGTGGGGATCGGCTCCGCGGCCACGAGCTTGAAGCGGGGCGTGGGGATGTCGTGGGCTTTCAGGATTTGCTTGGCCAGCCCCTTGCGCTGGCAGAGGGCCAAAGTCAGGGGCGGGGAGCCGGTGTAGGGGATGTCGAGCAGGTCGTACAGGCCGGCCACCCGGTCCTCGAGGAGGGCGTTGTCGTTGAAGAATTCGACGAGGTTGAAGACGACGTCGGGCCGGGGCGAGGTCAGGGCCTCCAGCAGGCGGTTGAAATCCTCCCTGATGTTGACCGCCCGGCAGTCGAACCCCTCTTCCTGGAGGGCCAGAACGAGGGCCTGGATTTCCTCGCGCAGGGTGGCGATCTTCTCCAGGTCCTCGATCCGGCCGGTCGGCGAAACGACCGAGCCGACCCGAACCCGCCGCCGCAGGACCGCGTACTGGTCCACCCCGACGAAATTGTAGAGGACGGCGACCCGCGTTCGTTTCGACCCGCTCATGGATTCGCCTCCCTCGTCTCGAGCGGTTCTAGGATATCAACCCCGCCCGCGTCTGTCAAAACGGGACGGCCTCCCCTTTCGTTCTCCTTCCGGCTTGACCGGTCGTCCTGAAAGTGTCCGGGCCCGTCGTGTCTCCGTAGGGGTCGGACTGGAACCGGAGCGCGCAGGGCACCGCCCGGCCGTCCGGAAGAAGACTCAGATAAAAACGCCCGGCCAGGCAGCGCGGCCCGCGCTTCCAGCCCCGGTAAGCGGAGGCATTGAGGTCGTCGATATAATCGACTCCGTAATCGGGCCACCGGGCGGCCTGGAGGTAGGTGCGGGCGGAGAAGAGAAACAGACTGTTGCGGCGTGATTCCTCGGCCAGCCGGAGAAGCGCCGCCCTCGTCTCTTCGGGCCCGGGCCGGTGCTCGGCGGCCCTGTTCCACAGCACGGGATTCCCCGAGCGAACCATGTTCACGCTCAACGGCAGGCGATGGCGCCGGGAAAATTCGATGAGGTCCCGCAGGCCGGGAAGCATCTCGGCCGTCAGGACGGCGTTGACTTTGACGCCCAGGCCGATCGACCGCGCCGCCTCGACGGCCTCGACCGCCGCCCTTCCGGCGCCCCTGCCCCGGAGGCGGTCGTTGGCCGGTCCGAGGGAGTCGAGG
>VGJG01000007.1 GCA_016867615.1 Candidatus Aminicenantota bacterium
AAAAGCGTCCTGAACGCCCTGTGGAGGAAACGGCTGAAGCGCATGACGCGCCGCCGCGACGTCGCCTGGCTGAGCGGCGCCTGTCTCATGACCCGGCGCCGGGCCCTGGAAAGGAGCGGCGGCTTCGATGAGGATTTTTTCCTGTATTTCGAGGACATCGACCTTTGCCGCCGCATCCGGAAGGCGGGCTTCCGGGCGGTTTTTTTCCCCGGGGCGAGAGTGTTCCACGCCGGAGGCGCCTCGGCTTCGGCCGCGCCCCTGCGGAACCGCCTGGAATACCGGCGCAGTCAGCTTCACTATTACCGGAAACACGCCTCCCGGATCTCCCGATGGCTCCTGAGGGCCGCCCTGAATGTCGGCGCCCGGCTGGACTTGATTTTCCGCGGGGCCGGGTCTGAGAAAAGGGAGTTCGCCCGCGCTCTGCTTCGTCTCCTCAAGTCTCCGGAAAGGACTGTCCCCCGGGGAAGAACCCGCGTTCTGGAGGTCATCGACAAGCCGTTCCTCGGGGGGGGGCAAAAGACCGTGCTCCTCCTGGCCGGGGGCCTGGACAGGAGGGAATTTGATGTCAGCGTCTGTTCGGCGGGGGGCGGTCCCCTGGCCCGGGAGCTTGAGAAGCTGGGCGTACGGCATTTCCCGCTGCCCCTCGACAGAAAGGTGAGCCCGGGAGTCGTCCGGAGACTGCGGAAGCTCATTCTCGAGGAGTCTTTCGACATCGTTCACACCCATGGCGGCGTGGCGGGTCTCTACGGCCGGCTGGCCGCTCGGCGGACGCGCGCCGCGGTCGTCCACACTTTGCACGGGATCCATTACCTTCACTACCGCCGTCCCCTTCTGAGAAAGGCCTTCATCCTCCTGGAACGGCTGATGTCCCGGGCGACCGATGCCGTGGTCTGCGTCTCCCTGTCCGACCGCGACGCCGCCCGGAGGCACAAACTGGCGCCGGACGGGAAGCTCCGCATCATTAAAAACGGAATCGATTTCCGGACCGCGCGCCGCCGGAAGAAGCCGGGGACGCTCAGGAAGGAATTGCGCCCGGGGAGAACCGGTCCGGTCGTCGGCGCGGTCGCCCGCCTTCACCGGCAGAAGGGACTGGTCCACTTTCTGCGCGCCGTGCCGGCGATCCTTAAGGCCCATCCCCGGGTCCGGGTGGTCATCGCCGGCGGAGGGCCCTTGAGGGACGGGCTCGAGGAAGAAGCCGCGCGCCTGGGAGTCCGAAGCGCCGTGCTTTTTCTGGGGGAGAGGCCGGACGCGGCGGACATCCTGGGACTCCTGGACGTCTTCGTCCTTCCCTCGCTCTGGGAGGGGCTGCCTTACGTGCTGGGCGAGGCGGCTCACGCCGGCCGGCCGATCGTCGCCACGGACATCGAGGGAACCCGGGAGGTCCTCCGGGACGGAGTGAACGGCCTCCTCGTTCCCCCCGCCGACCCCGAGGCGCTGGCCCTGGCCGTCAACCTCCTCCTGGGGGACGCCGCGCTCCGCGCGCGCCTGGCGTCCGCCGCGCGGAAAACCGTGCCGGGGCATTTCGACCTGGGACGGATGCTGAGACTGACCGGGGCGTTGTATCGCGAGCTCAAAACGAATTATAATCTTCATCCATGAGAGCGCCCAAGAAAGTCGCCCTCGTTCACGACTGGCTGACGGGGCAGAGGGGAGGGGAGAAGGTCCTCGAGGTGCTGGCCGAGCTCTTCCCCGAGGCGCCCGTCTACACGCTGTTCCACCTGCGCGGCAGCCAGGCGCCCGACATCGAGAACCGGACGATCCATACCAGCGTCCTCCAAAAAATGCCCCTGGCCAGGACGAAATACCGGTCCTATCTGCCTTTTTATCCCCTGGCCGTTGAGCTCTTCGACCTCCAGGACTACGACCTCGTGATCTCCAGCTCGCACTGCGCGGCCAAGGGGATCATCCCCCGGCCGGACGCGCTCCACGTGAGCTATATCCATTCCCCGATGCGCTATGCCTGGAACGCGTACCATACGTATTTCTCCGGAGCCCGGCTCGGGCCCCTGTCCCGGTGGGTTGTGCCGCCCGTCGTCCACTATCTCCGTCTCTGGGACGAATCCTCTTCGTCCCGGACGGACGTCTTCGTGGCCAATTCGAGGAACGTCGCCCGGCGCATCGCCAAGTATTACCGCCGCCGGGCGGCGGTCATTCCGCCCCCCGTGGACACGGAATTCTTCCGCCCCGGGCCGGAAAAGACCGAGGATTACTTCCTCATCGTTTCGGCCCTGGTGCCCTACAAGCGGATCGACAGGGCGGTCGCCTTGTTCAACCGGACGGGGAGGGAGCTGCGTGTCGTCGGAAGCGGACCGGACCTGAAAAGGCTGAAGAAGGAGGCCCGGCCCAACATCCGCTTCCTCGGCAGCCTCGCTCCGGAGGACCTCCTCCGGACCTACCGCCGCGCCCGGGCTTTCCTCCAGCCCTGGGAGGAGGATTTCGGCATCGCCGTCCTGGAGGCTCAGGCCTGCGGGGTGCCGGTGGCGGCTTATGGACGGGGGGGGGCGGCGGAGACCGTCCTCCACGGCCGGACGGGGATCCTCTACGACGAGCCGACCGCCGCCGGGCTGGGGGAAGCTCTTGACAATTTGGAGCGGCTCCCCTTTAATAAAACAGCCGCTCGAAACAACGCCATGAGGTTTTCCAGGAAGATCTTTAAAAACCGGATGTCCCGGTTCATCAGCCGGGCTTGGGCCGAGAAAGCGGGTTCGACGTGATCACGCAGAAACGCGTCAAGCTGATCGGCCTGTTCCTCCTGAGCGACGCGCTCGGCGTGCTCATCGCTTATTTCTATTCCTACGCTTTTCGTTTTTTCGCCTATATCATTCCCGTCGACCCGGCCAAGGGCGTCCCGCCCCTGTCCGAGTACATCCTCGTCTTCCCGGTGTTCTTCGGGCTCCATCTTTTCCTTTTTTACCTCCAGGGCTTCTACCGGTCCCGGCTGAAGAGGACCAAGATCGACGATTTCATCCTCATCACCCTCAATGCCGGGCTGACCATCCTCCTCGTCCAGGCCGTCCTGAACTACCTGTTCGCCTACAGCACCGGAACCGCGCCGCTGTTCCGCATCACCTTCAAGCTGTCGCACGGCTTCCTGGCGGTCTATTTCCTGGCGGTCGTTCTCCTCGTCTCCTTCCTGCGCAACCAGGTTTACTACATCCTCAAGCGCCGCTACGCGCGGGGATTGAACCTCCAGAATGTGGTCATCGTCGGCGCGGGTGAGATGGGCCGGACGGTGGCCCAGAAGATCGTCCAGTACAAGGACCTGGGCTACATCCTCAAAGGGTTCCTGGACAACGACCGTCCGGCGGGCGAGACCGTGGATATCGACGGCGGCATCCCGGTCCTCGGTCCCGTCGCGTCCCTGGAGAGGGTCCTCGAGGGGGGCGAGGTCCACGAGGTGTACGTCGCCCTGGACCTGGGCAACTATGCCCAGATCCAGGAGACGCTCAAGGTCGTTCAGAGGTTCACCGTCCGCCTGCGGCTCATCCCCGACCTCTTCCAGCTCCTGACGCTCAAGTCCAATATCCAGGACCTGGACGGCATTCCGGTCATCTCCATCGACGAAGTCTCCCTGCGCGGCGGGAAGCTGGTCGT
This sequence comes from Candidatus Aminicenantota bacterium, assembly GCA_016867615.1. Classification (GTDB taxonomy): domain Bacteria; phylum Acidobacteriota; class Aminicenantia; order Aminicenantales; family JAFGAV01; genus JAFGAV01. Next base: position 3,595 of record VGJG01000007.1, read on the forward strand.
CAAGAGGGTGATCGACCTCGCCGCCTCGTCCGTCCTGCTCGTGCTCCTCTCGCCCCTGTTTCTGGTGGTGGGCCTCCTGGTCAAGCTGACCTCGCGCGGACCGGTGTTCTACAAACAGGAGCGCGTCGGGCTGGACGGCAAGGCCTTCAAGCTCATCAAGTTCCGGACGATGGTCAGCGGCGCGGAGAAGGACAGCGGCCCGGTCATGTGCCGGCCCGGGGACTCGAGGATGACGCGCCCCGGCCGCTTTCTGCGCAAGTTCAGCATCGACGAGCTGCCGCAGCTGGCCAATGTCCTGAGAGGCCAGATGAGCCTCATCGGTCCCCGTCCGGAGCGGCCGTTCTTCGTCAAGGATTTCCGCGAGAAGATCCCCAAGTACATGCTCCGCCACAAGGTGAAATCCGGCATCACCGGCTGGGCCCAGGTCCACGGGCTGAGGCAGGACTCCTCGATCGAGAAGAGGCTGGAGTTCGATTTCTACTATATGCAGAACTGGTCCCTGTCCCTGGACCTGAAGATCGTCTGGATGACGCTCCGGAAGGGCTTCATCGACCGGAGCGTGAAGTAGGCTTCCCCCCCCCTCCCCGGCGGCTTCGGGCGAGTCCCAGGACGAACCCCGTCCGGAAATAATGACCGGCCGAGACGAGCGTGGCCGCCAGGGTCAAGAGGAAGGCGGCGGACAGGAGGCCGGCCGGCCTCAGCCCCAGGGCGTTGCACAGCAGGACGAGGAAGAGACAAACCATCTGGCAGATGGTGCTGATCTTCCCCCACAGCGACGGGGGAAAGCTTTTAACGGCCGCCGCCCGGTAGAGGACCCAGGCGCCGATGACGATGGCCAGGTCGCGGCCGATGACGACCGCGGTCAAGGCCGCGGGGACGGCGTTGGGCCGAGAGACGGCCGGGAAGGAGCAGACGACGAAGGCCGCGGTCATCAACAGCTTGTCGGCCGCCGGGTCGAGGAAAAGCCCCAGCTTTGTCTTTTGTCTTAGCAGGCGGGCGGCCAGGCCGTCGAGAAAATCCGTGAGGGCCGCCGCCGAGAACACGAGGAAGGCCGCCAGGGGCCGGCGTGCGACCGCGGACCAGACGAAGACGGGAACGAGAGCGATGCGCCCCAGGCTCAGGATATTGGGCACGTTGAGCGGCCCGGAGGGGGGGGCGGCCGGGGGAGAGGTCATGTCCGGCGCCGCTATCTCACCAGGGCGACGATGAGGTCGATGATGCGGACGGCCTCGCGTCCCGGGACGGGCTGGTCGGGGCGAAACGATTTGTCCGGCCCGAGCTCCATGAGCTGCAGGGACACGACCTCGGTGATGACCTGGAAATACAGGTTGTCGGTCGAGATGTCGGAGATGCGGATGATCTCGGGGGGGAATTGGCGGATGAAGGGCCTTCCGCCCCCGCGGCCGAGATAATTCACCAGGTTCATGACCGTCTTGGCCATCTCGGCTCGGGACAGGACGCGTTTGGGCTCGAAGGTGTGGTTGGGATAGACCTCCATCAGCCCCAGGGCGGCGACTCTGATGATGAACCGGGAGGCCCAGGACGTGGCGATGTCGATGATGACCGGCGTCCGGGCTTCGATGTCTTGCAGATGATCCTTGAGTTTGACTCCGATCAGAGCGGCCGTGTCCTCCCGCGTCACGGCGGCCGAGGCGGGGATCAGTTCGTACTGGCTCGGGAGCTCGAAGATGCCCAGCCTGTTCTTCAGCTTCTCCGCCTGAGCCAGCGCCTCCTTGTTCCTGGGGTCGAGGTCCAGGATCTTCTCATAGGCCTCCAGGCTCCGGGAAAGCTGACCGGCCTGGAGCAGGGACTCGGCGTACTCCCTTAGGATCTCCCTGTTCTTCGGGTCCAGGGAGGCCGCGGCGCTCAAGTGCACCAGGGCGTTGTTCGCCTGTCCCTGCCTCATGTACAGCCGGCCGAGGCTCAGGTGCGCTTCCAGGGACTTGGGGGAGAAATGAAGCGCCTTGTTGAACGCTTCCATGCTCTTTTCCATCTGTCCCTGTTCGAACGCGGCGACCCCCTCGCGGAGCAGCGTCCGCGTCTGGAGCTCGCGGATGGCCTCGCTCTGCTCGACGGCCCAGGCGTTTTCCGGGTTGCGCTTCAGGACCTCCAGGTATTCGTTGAAGGCGGCCTCCGCTCGGTCCGTCTTCTGGTAGATCTGGGCCAAGCCGATGCGGCTGATGGTCATCTCCGGGTGTTTTTTCAGGGATTCAAGGAAAAAAACCTCGGCCGCCTGGTCCTGCTCGCGGAGCAAAGCCACGTGGCCCAGTCCGGCGTCGTAGAAGGGGCTCGAGGGGCCGAGGCGCAGGAAGAGCTGTTCCGCCCCCTTGGCGTTCCCCTGTCGGATCCGGCTCCAGGCCTCCTCGAGCATAATGCGCTGTTCGAGCGTCAAGGAGGTGAGCGACCCGGACGGCAGGCCGTCGACATGGAAGGCGGGCAGGGGAGGGCGCATCGAGGCGCAGGCCCAGCCGAGAGCGAGAGCGAGACAGAGGGCGGCGGCCTTTTTCAGCATGGCTGTTCTCCTTCGACGAGGTCGGGCAGAAGTTCCCTGACGGATTCCGGCCGGGCCATGAGAGTCAGTTCCACGCCGTCCGGACGGTCGGACGCCTTGAGGACGACTCCGCGCGCGGCAAGCTCGGGCAGCAGGCCCCGTCGCTCTTCGGAAAGCCTCAGCCGGTAGAGACGGCGGTCTTGGAAGAGCAAGCTCCTGAGGAGGCTTTTCAGGTCCGGGACACCCCGGCCGGTCTTGGCCGAGAGGAAGACCCGTCCGGCGGACGGCAGGTTTCCCCGGGGGGGCGCGATCTCTTCGCCCCCGGGCAGGAGGTCGACCTTGTTGTAAACGCGGACGAGGGGGATGTCCCCGGCGCCGATCTCGGCCAAAATGCGCTCCACGGCTTCGGCCTGCTCCTCGTGCCGGGAGGAGGAGAGGTCGATGACATGGCAGATGCAGTTCGATTCGCGCAGTTCCTCCAGGGTGGCCCGGAAGGAGGTGATGAGCTCGACGGGCAATCGGCGTATGAAGCCCACCGTGTCGCTCAGGAGGAAATGCATTCCGTCGGGGAAGGAGACGCGCCGCATGACGGGGTCGAGAGTGGCGAACATCATGGGCGAGGTGAAGACGCGCTCCCGGGTGAGCGCATTGAACAGGGTGGATTTCCCGGCGCTGGTGTAGCCCACGAGCGACACGAGGGGCGCGGGGGAGCGCTTGCGGCTCGTCCTCTGCCCGGAACGCCTCAGGCCGAGGCTTTCGATCTGCCGCTTGACCTTGGTGATGCGGTCTTGGATGCGGCGGCGGTCTTCCTCGAGCTTCTGCTCTCCGGGGCCTCGGGTCCGGATGCCGGCGCCCGGCTGGGAGAAGGACTTGCCCCGGCCGGCCAGTCGCGGCAGCCGGTACATGAGACGGGCCAGCTCCACCTGGAGCTTGCCCTCGCGGGAGGAGGCCCGACGGGCGAAGATGTCGAGGATGATCTGGGTCCGGTCGACGACCCGGGCGGGCAGGGCGTCCTCCAGGCTGCGCTGCTGGACGGGCGTGAGGTCGTGGTCGAAGAGGATCAGGTCGGCCCGAAGATCGACGGCCATGGTCTCCAGCTCCCGCACCTTGCCCCGGCCGATGAACGTCCTGGGACTGGGACGGGGGCGGGACTGGCGGACGCGGCGTACGACGACCGCCCCCCAGGCTCCCGCCAGGCCGGCCAGCTCGTCGAGGGAATCTTCGGCGCCGGTCCTTTCCTCGGCTGTCAGGGAGAGGTTGACGAGGATGGCGCGCATCATCTAGGACCGCAGGCTTCCCACATAATCGGCCACGGCCGCCCGGTCGTCCGCGGGAAACCAGGCCACATCTTTCATTTTTTTGAACCAGGTCATCTGGCGCTTGGCGTACCGCCTCGTGTCCGTCTTGGTCAGCGCCGCCGCCTGGGCGACGGTCAGCGTCCCCTCCAGGACTTGAAGCACATGGCGGTAGCCGAGGGCCCGGAAGGGGGGGGCGTCCCGGCCGAGGCCGCGGCTGAGATGGGCTCTCACTTCCTCCACGATGCCGGCTTCGAACATTCTGTCCACACGCGATTCGATCCTCTTCACGAGGTTCCGCCGATCCAATTGTAAACCAATTCGGGCCGGCTGAAAATCCCGGAGCCGGGACTCCGTCCGGGCGAAGTGCCGCGAGAGCGGGATGCCGGTCAGAGCGTGGACCTCGAGGGCGCGGATGATGCGGACCTTATCCCTGGCCGCGATGCGGCGGGCGCAGTCCGGGTCCACGGCGGCCAGCCTGCGGTGAAGGCTTTCCACGCCCAGGGAGACGGCCTCCTTCTCCAGGTCCCTCCGGATCCGCCGGTCGCTTCCCGGGCCGGGGAAGAGACCGTCCAGCAGGGCCTGGAGATACAGCCCCGTTCCGCCGGCCACGATCGGCAGGCGTCCCCGGGCTTGTATGTCCCGCACGGCCTGGGAGGCCAGGCGGGCGAAGTCCGCGGCGGTGAACTGGGATTCCGGTTCGAGGATGTCCAGGAGATGATGGGGGACGGCTGCGCGGTCGGCGGCCGAGGGCTTGTCCGTGCCGATGTCGAAGCCCCGGTAAACCTGCATCGAGTCGGCGTTGACGATTTCCCCCCCGAAACGGCGGGCGAGGAACAGGGCGAGCGCGCTCTTGCCGACGGCCGTCGGGCCGAGGACGACGAGGACGATCTTGGGCTCAGGTTCCAAGCGTCACCAGGAACCAGACGGCCAGCAGGGTCAGCAGCAGGAGCAAGCCCAGGAGCTGGCGGCGGGAGGTCGCCGGGCTGCTCATCTCTCCAGAGCCTTAACCAGGGCGGATTCGTGATCGTTGCCCAGGGTCCGTTTGACCATGAGGACTTCCGCGGTCAGGATTTCGTCCAGGACGCGAAAAAGATTCTTGGCGTCCCCCTCGTGGAACAGGCCGATGTGTCCCCGAAGGAGCGCCTTGACGTCCGGACACCCGTCGGGGTCGAGGATCACTTTGGGCAGTCCGGGTCCGAGCCAGCCGTTGACCTCCTCCAGGGCTTTGTTCATGATGCTCGCGGCCACCGGTCCCACTTCCTTGGAAACATAGCGGTAGATGATCCCGGCCTTGTGCCTGAAGTGACCGAGGATCTTGTCGTAGTCGGTGAAGGAGAAATCCGAGGGCGTTTTTTGATGGGGCCGGGAAGCCGCCGGGCCGGCCAGCTCCGCGCAGGCCAGGGCGAACAGAGCCTTGGCCGTATCGGACCGGGAAAGATGGCTCCGGGTGAAGACCTCTTCCGCGGACCGTCCTTCGAGGAGGTGGAGGACGTAGCGCTCGTGCGGCAGGAGGTTGGCCGGGCCGGGGTGAGAGGGCGAAAGGGCCTGCCAGGGGTTCCGGTCGCGGCCGAGCCAATCTTCGAGGGTTTCCAGGCGGCTCATGAGCCGGACGCCCTCCAGGATCAGTTGCGGGGTGGGCATGCCGGACAGAAGCAGCTCGAGGTCCAGCGTCGCCGCGGGAAGGAATTCAAAGCGGCCTCCCGGCCTCTCGAAGAGAGCGACGAGACGGTCCAGGAAAAATGTCTCGAGCTCGCGCCACAGAACGCACGCCTCGAGGCCGCCCTCCCGCATAAGCCGGCTGACGAGCGGCCGGGACCCCTTGGGCGCCGGGCTCCCCAGGCGGCGCATCCGGGCCGGCGTCAGCACCCCCCGGTCGCCCAGGTGCCTCAAAAAACGCCTCTCGTCCAGCGATTCCTCCTCCAGGGCGAGGAGGCCCCTGACCAGGCTCAGACGGTGTTCCTCCCGGCCCTCACTGAGGACGAGGGTGCCCGTCTTTTTTTTCTGCCACAGGCGGTGGAGAACCCGGGGCAGAGGGATTTCGCTCAGGCTGCCCTGAACGGGGATTTCTTCCATGCTCTCAATGTATTCGGCCCGGGCGGGCGTGTCAACGCATCCGCTCCGCCTAGCGCCGGGAGAGGGCCATCCCCAAGCCTCCCAGACCGACGGAAACGGAGGACAGGAGCAGCCAGGCCAGGAAGGAGACGAGCAGGGCCTTTTTCCCGTCGATGTCGAAGACGGCCGCCAGGCCGGCGGCGAGAACGCCGAACATCCACAGCCGGAAGAAGTCGAACGGGCTGAGGGCCAGGAAGAGAAAAGAGCGGGGGGTGAGATCGGGGAGGAAGAGCGCCGGACCCGTGACCACCAGCGCGGTTTTTTTCGTCAAGACGACGCCCAGGCGGACGGCGTTTCCCAGGAGGCCGTCCACCAGCCCGGCGTGCAGGTACACGGACAGGACCGGCTTGAACTCGCCGCGCCGGGAAAAGACGCGCCCCAGGAGGAAGACGATCCCGCTCGAGATGAAGACGGCGGCCGTCGCGGAGAGGAGCCCCAACAGGAGAGGAATGACGATCAGCCACTTGGGCATCCGGCTCAGGTCCGGCGCCTCCCGTCCTTCGACCTGGAAATGGCTGAGGGCTTCCTTGGAAGCGTAAGGCATGACCAGGACGGTGTACAGGGCCAGGACGACGAGCGTCACAACGAGGACGTCCGCCCAGACGGGCTTGGCCGCGACCTCCCGGAGCGTCGCCCGCGGCTCGAAGAAAACGCCCTGGATCCTGGCCGGAAGGTTCATCCCCGCCTCCGTTCGTCTTTCTCGATCCGCCCGTCTCGGATGTGGATGATGCGCTGCGTCTGCTGGGCCACGTCCCGGTCGTGAGTGACGACGATGATCGTGTTCCCTCGAAGGTGGAGCTTGTGGAAAAGCGCCAGGATCTCGCCGCCCGTCCGGGAGTCGAGATTCCCGGTCGGCTCGTCGGCCAGGAGGAGCGACGGCTCGTTGACCAGGGCCCGGGCGATGGCCACCCGCTGCCGCTCGCCCCCGGAGAGCTCGGACGGCCGGTGGCCCATGCGGTCCTTCATGTCCACCATTTCCAGGGCCCGGCGCGTCCTCTCTTCCCGCTCGCTCCGGGAAGCGCCGCGGTAGATCAGGGGCAGCTCCACGTTGCGGAAAGCCGTGGCCCGGGGCAGCAGGTTGAACACCTGGAAGACGAACCCGATCTCCCTGTTGCGTATGTCGGCCAGAGCGTCCTCCGACAGGTCGCTGACCGGCCGGCCGTTGAGCCGGTACTGTCCCCGCGTGGGCGTGTCCAGGCAACCGAGGAGGTTGAGCAGCGTGGATTTGCCCGACCCCGAGGGGCCCATGATGGCCAGGAACTCATTGCGGGGGATGGTGAAGCTCACATCGCACAGGGCGGGAACCCGCTGTTTGCCGAGCTCATAGACCTTCCACAGCCCCTCGGCCCGGATCAGGGCGCCGTCGCTTCCATTCGTCCCGGTCATGAGGGCGTCTTGGCCGCGGGCTTCTCCGGCTTGATCAGAGTCCCGTCCTTGAGCTGACGGAGGGCGCCGTAGGGGCCGACGACGACCTCCGCTCCCTCCTCGGGACCGGAGACGATCTCGATCATCAGATCCCCGGCGATGCCCTTGAGGACCGGAACGAAAGCCGTCTTATTGTCCTTCCCGACGACGAACACTCCTTCCTCCTCGGCCCGGCTCCTCGACTTCCGCTCGGACAGCTCCTCCGGGCGCTCCCGGAGAACGAGCGCGGCGATGGGGACGGCGAGCACGCTTTGTTTCTCGGCGGTGATGATGTCGGCCGTGGCGGACAGGCCCGGTCTGAGGTTCGGGGGCGGTTCGTCCAGAGTGACCACGACCTTGAAATCCTTGGATTCCTGGGTCGTGGCGGACACGGCGCCGAGCCGCTGCAGGGCGGAGCTCCCCACTTCAGTCACCCGGCCGGCGAGGACCCGCCCGGGCAGGGCGTCGACGTGGACCTCCGCCGTCTGGTCGAGCCGGACAGCGATCACGTCGGTCTCGTCGACCTGGACTTCGACCTCTATGATGGACAAATCGGCGATGGTCATGAGGACCGTTCCCGGGTTGTTCATCGTTCCGATGATGGCCACCTCGCCCTCCTCGACGCGGAGGCTGGTGACGACGCCGTCCAGGGGAGCGCGGAAGACCGTCTTGCCCAGGGCGTCCAGGGTGACGCGCAGGGAGGCTTCGGACTGCTCGACCTGGTGGAGGATGGAGTCGTGCTGGGCCCGGGAGATGTCGTACTGGACCTTGGCCGCTTCCATCTGTTCGCGGGAGATGAGCTGGCCGGCGAAAAGCTGCTCCTGACGTTCATGGGTCGCCCTGTCCTGGTCCCTCTTAACCCTCGTTTTTTCGAGCTCGGTCCTGTAGAAACGAATGATGGCCCGGTCCCGGTCGGCGTTGGCTTCATACTGGGTGGAGTCGAGCTTCAGCAGGAAATCGCCCTCCTTGACGCGCTGACCTTCCCGGACTCCGATGCTTACGATCCGGCCCGGAAGGTGGGCGCTGATGTTCACGCTTTTTCTGGGCCGGATCTCGCCCGAAGCGGATATGATCGAGGTCAGGTTCCGGCGGGACAGCTTTTCCACGTTGACCTTGACCGGATTCTCCCTCCCGGAACGAAGATTGAAGAGGAAGATGATTCCCAGGAAAAGGAGGACGCCGGCAATAATCAGCGCTTTTTTGCGCCTTTTGAAGAAGCTCATCTTGGCGGGCATGGGGCTTTCCTTTCCTGAATTTCATCATAGCCTACTACGGGGGAAAAGGCAAAAAGTTGGCTTTCATTCTGGTTGTTTCCTCCCGATAAGTTAACGTCCGGGGGAGGGGCGATGTCTCACTACCGTCCATGCGGTTTTTCTTGGATGCGCCCGGCGCCTCCGCTCGGCCCTCGGGGAGGGTCCCATCCCGGAAAGCGGCGGTTGCGGGGGGGGCTGAGTGTTGCTATGATATCCAGCATGCCCCGTGACCGAATGCCGCTGTTTCGCGCCGCAGTCCTGGGTGTCTTGATATTGACCTGGCTCTACGCCTGCCCTCCTCCCGGACCGACCATGATCCCTCCCGTCGCCGCCCCGGGGGACGAGGGCGGCACACCCGTTCCCGAGGGGATCGAACCCGAGGAAGAGACTCGCCCTGACTCGGCGGAGTCGGAGCCCGAGCCCGCCGGGGCCCCGGACGATTTCGCCTCGCTTCACGTGTTCACCGTGCCCGGCAACGTCGCCTGGACGGACACGGGCTTGGATGTGTCCGAAGGCCAGGGGCTTGTCGTCCTGGCCGAAGGCGCCATCTCCCTCCAGAAGGGCAACCCCACGGCGGTCTGCGGCCCGGACGGATACGGCTTGAGGACGGCACAGCAGCCGCTTCCCGACCACAATTACGGGGCCTTGATCGGAAAGGTCGCCCTTTTCCTGTCCAAGCGCACCGATCCCCAGACGGGCAGAGAGATCCGGGAGGAACTGGTGGAAATCTTCCCCCTCGGCAGCCGGGGCGAGGTGACCGCGCCCCTTCGCGGCCGTCTGTTCCTGGGAGTCAACGAGCTCGTCGTCGGGGACAACGAGGGGGCTTTCCGCGTGCGGCTCTACCTTCTTCGCTGAGGAGGCGGTCCGCCGTCAGGCGCCCGACTCTTCGGAAGCCATGTCTTGAGTATTCTCAGCTTTCCGGGCTTGGAATCTTTCCATGAAGCGCGTATTGTAGCCGCCTGTTTGGAATTCCGGGTGGGCGAGGATTTTCAGGTGGAGAGGCAAATTGGTCTTGACCCCGACGATGGTCGTCATTTCCAGAGCGGTGATCATCTTCTTGATGGCGATCTGGCGGGTCGGGGCCAGGGAGATGATCTTGGCCAGGAGCGAATCGTAGTAGGGCGGGATCTCCCAACCGCAGTAGGCGGCCGAATCCACCCGGATGCCCTCGCCGCCAGGAAAGACCAGGAAATCGATCTTCCCCGGCGAGGGGACAAACGTCTCCGGGTCCTCGGCGTTGATGCGGCACTCGATGGCGTGGCCGCGCATCTCCAGCCCCTCGGGGACGGAGAGCTTTTCCCCCGCGGCCAGACGGAGCTGCATCTTCAGCAGGTCGATGTTGTAGACGGCCTCGGTGATCGGGTGCTCGACCTGGACACGGGTGTTGGCTTCCATGAAGTAGAAGTTTTTCTTTTCGTCGACCAGGAACTCGAACGTGCCCAGGCTCTGGTAACCGAGATACTTGGCCGCCTCCTCGGCGGCGGCCGTCATCTTCCGGCGCAGCCGCGGGTCGACCATGGTCGAGGGCGTCTCCTCGATGAGCTTCTGATATTTGCGCTGGACGGAGCACTCCCTCTCGCCGAAGGCGTGGACCCGGCCGTGCTTGTCGGCCACGACCTGGATCTCGATGTGCCGGGCGCTGGTCAGGAACTTTTCCATGTACAGGGACGGGTCGCCGAAGGCGGATTTGGCCTCGTTCTGGGCGATGGGAAACTGTTCCTCGAGCTGGGCGGGGTTGAGGGCGATGCGCATGCCCTTGCCCCCGCCCCCGGAGGCCGCCTTGAGGATGACCGGAAAGCCGAATTGCCCGGCGAGCCTCTTGGCCTCACCGAGGTCTTGGAGGACCTTGTCCCCGCCGGGGATGACGGGCACGCGGGCTTTTTTCATCTCCTGCCGGGCCCGGTTCTTGTCCCCCAGGAGCCGGATGGCCGAGGCCGGGGGGCCGATGAAGAAGATGCCCGAAGTCTCGCAGATCTCGGCGAACCGGGCGTTTTCCGAGAGAAAACCGTAGCCGGGGTGGATGGCGTCGGCCTTGGTGATCTCCGCGGCGCTCAGCAGGTTGGGGATGTTGAGGTAGCTGTCCGAGGCCTTTGCCGGGCCGATGCAGACCTTCTCGTGGGCCAGGAGCGTGTGGAGGGCGGTCCGGTCCGCTTCGGAATAGACGGCCACGGTCTTGAAGCCCAACTCCCGGGCGGCGCGGATGATGCGCAGGGCGATTTCCCCGCGGTTGGCGATCAGGATTTTAGAGAACATGCCGTCAGCCGGTCTTCAGGACGGAGAACAGCTTCTGGCCGAACTCGACCGGCTTGGCGTTCTCGACGAATATCTCCTTGACGATCCCCTCGACATCGCTTTCGATCTCGTTCATGAGCTTCATGGCCTCGATGATGCACATCGTCTGTTTCTTTTTTACGGGCTCGCCCGACTCGACGAAGGGAGGGGAGGTGGGGTTGGGCGCGCGGTAGAACGTCCCGACCATGGGCGAGGTGATGAAATGGAGGTTTGACTCCTGGTCGGGGGCGGGAGTCTCGACGGCTGAGCCCGGGGGAGCGGCGGGCGCGGCGGTTGATGCGGGTGCCGACCTGAATTCCGCCGCCGCGGCTGAAGAGGTGTTCTTGCTCATCCCGATCTTGAAGCCCTCCACTTCGAGCTCGAAATGGGTCAGCTTTTTTTCCTCGAGCAACGCGATGAGCTTGAGGATCTCTTCGTAATGAATAGCGGGTTTTTCCATTTTCACCACCTGCAAAAGCAGTAATACCTTAATCGTGAGGTGGAGTATTGTCAAGGGGAAAAAGGGCGATCCGTCCTCGAATGAGGACGCTCTTTCATTCTTTTCGCCCTGGTCTGTTTACACCGGACCGGGAATCCTGTATGGTGGTTTCGGCCGTGGGTGATACGGAAAGACCGTGGGAATTCCGAAAAAAAAGATCGGCATCCTGACCGGAGGAGGCGACTGCCCCGGCTTGAATGCCGTCATCCGGGCGGT
>VGJG01000008.1 GCA_016867615.1 Candidatus Aminicenantota bacterium
GTCATCCCCGGAGCCCTGTTCTACGAGCGGGAGCTCCAGGACATGTTCGGCCTGGTCATCGACAACATCCCCGACGCGCGGCCCCTCATCCTGCCCGACGATTGGCCGGAGGGACAGTATCCCCTGCGCAAGGACTGGAAGCACGAGCGGCCGGAGGAAAAGATCCCCGGAGGAAAGTCATGAAATTCACCGTTCCCATAGGGCCCCAGCACCCGGCGCTCAAGGAGCCGATCAGCCTGCGCATGACGCTCGAGGGCGAGGTCATCCGGGACGCCGACCTCCGTCTGGGGTACAACCACCGCGGCATGGAAAAGCTGGCCGAGGAGAAGACCTACCTGCAGAACATCTATCTCACCGAGCGGATCTGCGGCATCTGTTCCCACTCCCACTCCACGTGCTTCGTTCAGGGCGCCGAGAAGCTGCTCGAGGTCGAGCCGCCGAAGCGGGGCGTGTACATCCGCTACCTCGTCTCCGAGCTCGAGCGCGTCCACAGCCACCTCCTCTGGCTGGGCGTCGCGGCCCACGAGGCGGGCTTCGACAGCCTGTTCATGTACGTCTGGCGCGACCGGGAGGTGGTCATGGACCTCCTGGAGATGATCTCCGGGAACCGTGTGCACTACGCCATCAACACCCTGGGCGGCGTGCGGCGCGACCTGGACGACCTCCAGGTCAAGAAGATCCTCGACTCCCTCGACCTCCTGCGCAAGAGGAGCGCGTACTATCTCGATATCGGGGCCAACGAGCCGAGCTTCGTCGGCCGTCTGGCGGATGTCGGACGCCTGACCAAGGAGCAGGCCGTGGACCTGTGCGCCGTGGGCCCCACGGCCCGCGCCTCGGACGTGGCCATCGACGTCCGCAAGGACGACCCCTACGGCATGTACGACGAAACCCCCTTCAAGGTCTGCACCGCCGACACGTGCGACGTCCTGGGCCGGACGGTCGTCCGGGTCAAGGAGATGCTCGTCTCCTACGACATCATCGAGTACCTGATGCGCAACCTGCCCGCGGGTCCCGTGGCCGTGCGCGCGCCGCGCCGGGCCAAGCCCGGGGAGGTCGTCGCCCGGTACGAAGCCCCCCGGGGGGAGAACATCCATTACATCAAGTCCAACGGCACGGACAAGCCCGAACGGCTCAAGGTTCGGGCGCCCACCCTGGGCAACTACGCCGCCACGCTCGTCATGCTGAAAAGCGGGTTTCTGGCCGACGTCCCGCTCATCTTCGCCGCCATCGATCCCTGCATCTGCTGCGCCGAGCGGACGGTGACCCTGGTCGACGCCCGGACGGGCGAGGAACATTCCGTCGGGTTCTCCAGGCTGCGGGCCATGGCCCGGGAGCGCTGGAAGAACGCGCCGTTAAAAAAGGATGCGGTATGGCCATTCTGAAAACACTCCTCTACCTGCTCGTCTATCCGGGGTTTCTGTTCGTCTTCGTCTACTCCACCTTCTGCGAATGGTTCGACCGGAAGGTTTTCGCCCGGCTCCAGAACCGCATGGGCCCGACCCACACCGGGCGCTTCGGGCTTCTCCAGCCCGTGGCGGACATCGTCAAGCTGCTGGCCAAGGAAGACATCGTCCCGGAGAAGGCCGACCGCCGGATGTTCAGCCTGCTCCCGGCCGTCGGCCTGGCCGTGGCCGCCACGGCCATGCTGCTCCTGCCGGTCTGGCATTTCAGCCTGGAGCGGCCGAGCCCGAACTCCTTTCCCGGGGACATCATCGTCATCCTCTACATCCTCAGCCTGCCCACCCTGATCTTCTTCCTGGCCGCCTGGTCCTCGACGAGCTTCTATTCGGAGATCGGCGGCGCCCGCGTCCTGACCCTGCTCTTCGGCTACGAAGTGCCCCTCTTCCTGGCCGTCCTCGGCCCGGCGATCATGGCCGGCTCCTGGCGCCTGGCGGAGATCGCCCATTTCTTCCAGCAGCGCCCCCTGCTCCTCCTGCCCAACTTGCTCGGCTTCCTGATCGCCCTCATCTGCCTCCAGGCCAAGCTCGAGCGCACGCCCTTCGACATCCCCCACGCCGAGACCGAGATCGTGGGCGGAACGTTCACCGAGTACTCGGGCAAGAAGCTGGCCCTCTTCCGGCTGATGATCGACGTGGAGATGGTCGCCGGCGCGGGACTCCTGGCGGCCGTCTTCCTGGGCGGCTTCCCCGGGGGGGTGTTCGTCGGTCTCGTTCATTTCGTGATCAAGACGCTGTTCGTCATTTTCCTTCTGGCGGTCATGAGAGCCGTCACCTCCCGCATCCGCATCGACCAGGTGGTCAACTTCTCCTGGCGGTACCTGGCCCCCCTGGCTGTATTGCAGCTGTTCATCATCCTTCTTCTGAAGGGGTTTGTGCTATGAGAATCGCGGCCTTTCTTCCCGAGCTCCTCCGGCATCTGTTCAAGAAACCGGCGACGGTCGATTATCCGTTCCAGAAACTCGAGGTGCCGAAGGACTTCCGCGGCACGCCCTTCCTCCACCCGGAAAAGTGCATCGTCTGCCGGGCCTGCGTGAGGGACTGTCCGGCAGAGGCCATCGACATCCTGACGGTCAACGAAGCGGACAAGACCTTCAAGATGATCATCCACAACGACCGCTGCATCCATTGCGCCCAGTGCGTCGATTCCTGCCCCACGGACGCCCTGGAAATGGACGCGCTTTACGAGACCTCGGCCTTCAGCCGCTGGGACCTCAAGGCCGAGTGGGAGTTCGTCAAGGCCGTCATCAAACCCAAGACGCCGACCGCCGGAACGCCGCCCGCCTCGGCAACGCCTCCGGCGGAGGGCGCTTCATAGGCTTCCTCGTCCCCCGCGCCCCGTTCTCGCTCCTGCCCGGGTTCAGAGCCCCACGCTCGCACGGCTGCCAGACGTCGGGGATCAATCCAGGGCTTCCCTGGTCCTGTCCCACAGGGCAACGATCGTGAAAATCCCAAAAGCGATGCTTCCCAGGAGGACGAGTGCCTGGCTGGCGGCACCGATCCTGAATGCGTCTTGGACGATTGCGAGCACATCGGAGAGGTCGCGGATCCGTGAGACACCGCTGGAGATTTCAGAGCCAATCCTTGCTGCGAAAACAAGGTCCGATATCTTGGCTGCAAGGGCGCCTGCGACCAGGCTCACGCCAAAGCCGAGGAAAAATGGAAGCAGAAGTCTCATGACAAGAAAATACATCCCCGCAGAGATGAGGACAAAAACGACCAAGCCCACGAGTGTTCCAAAGAATCCCTCTCCCAGACCGTGATAAGCTCCCATTCCCAGAACGATTCCTGGGCCGAGAATGACCGCCCCCAGACTCAGGGCGATTCCCAGCATGACGGCCAGGCCGAAAACTGCGACGACGGCGAATAGCATGCCTTCTTGCGGCCGGTCCGACAAGAATAAAATCACGGCCAGTATCCCGGCGCCGAAGGTCACGACCTTGAAGATTGTTGCGACCAGGTCGAAGACGACGAAGATCAGATAGATCAATAAGGGCCAGAGCACAAAAAAGAGGAGATAATATCCCATGCTGCCGAACGGCCGCGAGGAGGGCGCCAGGACCAAAGACAGCACGAACAGCCCGAGGATGAAACCCAGGATCTTCGCCAGTCCGCCGATTTTCAGCCTTTTGATCTTCGACCCGATGAGTGCCCTGGCTTCCTGAAAGCTGAATTCTTTGCTTTCACTATCGGCATCGTGCTTTTTTCCTGCGGACCTCGGCAAGTTCAACCCGAGACGATCTTCGCCGGGCCCTGACAGCCCAAGCCTTGTTCCATCAACGATACAGAAATTGTCATCGTCTGAACAAAGCCTGCCGCACTTGGGACAAACACTATTCGACATGGCTCCCACCTTGGTCCGATGTCTGCGATTATAGAAGGCCTTGCTTTCCGATGTCAATGTCCCGCACGCCTCATTGGAGTTATAATAAGCACCGTGATCGTTGCCCAAGCTAACAAAAAGCCTTTCACTCCGGGAAGGGCGTCGTGGCGCGAGACCGTCCGGCGAGAGATCGAAGCGGAAGGCCGGCTGGTCATCCTGGGAGTGGGAAACGAGGAACGGGGGGACGACGCCGCTGGCGTCTTGTGTTTGCGCCGGCTGAGCAAGCTGTTGGGACGGGGGAAGAAGCGCGACCTTCTTCTCCTCGAGGGAGGCGTCGCGCCGGAGAACACGACGGGAAAAATCCGCGCCTTCAGCCCCAACAGGGTCCTCATCCTGGACGCCGTCCTGGGCGGCCGGAGGCCCGGAACAATTTTTGCCTTCGACCCGGGCCGGATCGCCGAGGAAGATCTGACAACACACCGCTTGCCCTTGACCCTCCTCATCCGCTACCTGGAGGAGAGCATCGGCTGCCGGGTGACGTGCCTGGGCATCCAGCCGCGCTCCCTGGAAGCCGGAAGAGCCATGTCCCCTGCCGTCAACCAAGCCGCCTGGCGGCTCGCCCGCTTCTGCGCCGGACTGATCGGCAGGGACATTTCCCGGCGGAAGCCTTCCCGGCCGGCGCCCCGACGAACTTCCGGAGCCGAGAAAAGGAGCCCATGATGAGCCTCCATGTGGTTTTCCAGAAATGACGAGCAGCGTTGATTCCCCGACAGCCGGCCGGCTGACTCGGGCTGTCGTCCGGCTTCCTGGCGAAAATTTCGGCAGGGGGCTCACCACGGCCCGCCTCGGCCCGCCAGACCACCCAAAGATGATCGCCCAGCATTCGGCCTACGTCCGGGCGCTCGAGGGTTTGGGGTTGGACGTCCTGACCCTGGAGCCGGAGCCCGCGTTCCCCGACGCCCATTTCGTCGAGGACGCCGCGGTCGTCCTGCCCGAGCTGGCCGTCATCGCCCGTCCCGGCGCCGCCGTCCGGAGGGGAGAGGAAGTCACGATCGCCTCCGTCCTGCGGCGATTCCGTCCCCTGGAGCGCATCCGCAGCCCCGGAACGCTCGACGGCGGGGACGTGCTCGTCGTCGGCCGGCGGATGTTCATCGGCCTCTCCGGCCGGACCAATGCCCGGGGCGCGCGCCAGCTCGGCCTTCTGGCCCGGGAGAGGGGCTATGTCCCGGTGACCGTTCCCGTGGCCTCGGGGCTGCACTTGAAGTCCAACGTCAATCACCTGGGAGGGGAAACGCTCCTCATCACTCCCGGCCTGGCCGGTGAGGCATGCTTCCGGGATTACAGAAAGGTCGTCGTCGCCCCCGGCGAGGAGTACGCCGCCAACAGCCTGCTGTGCAACGGCCGTCTGCTCGTGCCCGCCGGTTTCGCCCGGACGCGGAGGAAGCTGGAAAAACTCGGACTGCCGCTCGTCGTACTCGAGGTCGGCGAGGCCAGGAAAATGGACGGCGGCCTGACCTGTCTCTCCCTCCGCTTCGGGGATGAGCCCGGAGCGGCGGGCGGTTACTGAACCGTAAACTTCAGGGTGGTGATCAGGTTGTCGTCGCCGTCCCGGATCTCGACCTTCCAGGCGCCGCTCATGTCCGGGGTGATGGTCTTGTTGCTCCAGGTCCGCCAGGGAGACCCGCCGACGGCGAGTTCCTGGGTGTGGAGCAGTCCGTCCTCCCGGTACCAAAGATGCTTGACGACCATGTCCGACGACGCCCCCACGATCTTGGTGAAACAGTAGAGCCTGCCCACGTCGGGGGGGAAGGTTTCGGACGCGCCCAGAGGGACCCTGTCCTCCACTCCGGTGCAGATCACGCCCTCCTCGATGACCAGCGTCGAGGTCACGGCGGGCGGGGGCTCCACCGGCTGCTCCTGGGCATATCCGACGAGGACGGCCGCGAAAAGAAACAGCCAACCAGCCAGCCGAAAGTGAGTTCTCATCTTCGGACCTCCCTGAGCGTCATTGTACGCCGTACCGTCCGCCTGAGGCAAGAGCGAAGGTCCCTTGCCCGTCCTCGGGAATCGGCTATAATAATCGCCTCGAAAGCATGTTCAACCCGAGCCTCTGGGAGCGCCTGACGCACAGCCGCATCGTCCGGGTCTTCGTCTATGCCCTGGTGGGGGCCGTGACCTACCCCGTCCTGGCCCTGGTGAACAGGCTGCGCATCTCCGGGACGGAGCACCTGGCGGACCTCCCCCGAAAGAACGTCCTGTTCGTCAGCAACCACCAGACCTACTTCACGGACGTGATCGCCTTTTTTCACGTGTTTTGCGCGGTGAAATGGAAACGAAAGAACAGGCTCGGGTTCCCCGTCTATCTCCTCAGCCCCTTCGTCGACGTGTTTTTCATCGCCGCCGAGGAGACGATGAAGCGCAGCACGATCAGCCGCCTGCTGAGCCTGGCCGGGGCCTTGACCATCAAACGGACGTGGAAGGTCGAGGAGAAGCGCATTCAGAGGGTGCTCGACCCGGCGGATGTGGCCAAGATCCGGGACGCCCTGGGCAAAAGCTGGGTCATCACCTTTCCCCAGGGAACGACCAAACCGCTGTCCCCCATCCGGAAGGGAACGGCCTATCTGGTGAAGACGAACCGCCCGGTCGTCGTCCCCATCGTCATCCGGGGTTTCCGGAGAGCGTTCGACCGCAAGGGGCTGAGACCGAGGAGGCTCGGCTGCCGGCTGTCGGTCACCTTCAAGAAGCCGCTCCCCCTGACCTACAGGGAGCCCCTGCCCGTCATCCTGAACATGATCATGGACGGCATCGAGCAGAGCGAGACGCACACCGGCTTGCCTCCCCTGACCGGCCCGGCGCCTGAAGCGGCGGTCACACCCGCGGCCGCCGCCGCTTCTCCAAAGCGCGGATGACCAGGGTCAGCGATTCGAGACAGGGAGTCGGAACGCCCAGCTTTTTGCCCTCGACGATCAGGGGCTGGAACACGTATTCCACGGGGGTTCCCCGCTCCAGGTCCACAGACGACGAGGGGTTGTGGTCTCCGGCCCGGGAGAGATAGCCGAGGCATTTCTCGAAAAAATCCGGCCCGAGGCCGTAACCCAGCCGCTCCACGACCTGGATGCTCTCTCGGAGGATCCGTTCGCACAGCGCCCGAGTCTCGGGGACCTCGAAGGCCTCTCTCATGTTCAGCCCGGTGACGGCGCAGACGGGCATCAGCCCCGCCGACAGGATCGTCTTGACCCACTCCTGTTTCTTGATCTCGGTCGTGAAAACCGTCTCCAGGCCGGCGGCCGTCAGGAGAGCGGCGACCTCCCTGGCCAGGGGCTCGTTTTCCGGGGAGAGCACGCCCACGGCGTTGGGCGGGTTGAAGAAGGTCAGGCGGACGGCCCCGGGGACGTCAAGCCGGGCGGCATAGTTGATCACCGCCCTGACCACGCTGTCCCGGCCGAACCTGTCCGCGACGCGTTCCTCGTTGCCGACCCCGTTCTGAAGGAGGAGGATCTTTTTTCCGGGCTCATAGACCTCCGGCAGCCGGTCCAGGAGGGCGTCGAGCTGAAAGGATTTGACGGCGACGGCGATGATGTCGGGACAGAAAGCCCGCGCCTCGGCCAGGGAGGCGGACGCGCCGCTCAGGCGGACGTTGAAAGCGCCCTGAATTCCCTCCACGGCCAGTCCGCTCTCCCGGACGGCCCGGACGACCTCTTCCCGGACATCGACGAGGAACACGCTCTTTCGAAGGCGGGTCAGGAAGGCGGCGAAGATGCTCCCCACCGGCCCGCCGCCGATCACCACGAGCCGGTCGATGATTCCCGCCGAAGACGTCTTTTCGGTCCGCATGGCGGGTTATTATAAATCATTCGCCGGAAGCCCTTCAACCGGACGTCCGGAACGCACCCGCGACGGCCGGGGTCCCTGCCGGCCCCGGGCGGCGGAGCCTCCCCGTTGCGGCCGCGCGGATTTCGGTTGCCAGCCCGGGTGTTTTGGCCTATAATATGGAAATAATCCCTATAGGAATAGGAGCATATGAATGAAACGTCCGGTCAAGAACAACATCGGCTGGGTGGGCAAGATCGACTGGGAGCTCCGCCGCTTTCACGGCCATGAGCTCTCCACCCACCGCGGCTCTTCCTACAACTCCTACCTCATCCGGGAGGAGAAGACCGTCCTCATCGACACCGTATGGAATCCCTTCGCCGAGGAGTTCGTCCACGGACTGGCCGGGGAGATCCCCCTGGAGAAGATCGACGCCGTGGTGGCCAACCACGCCGAGATCGACCACAGCGGCGCGCTGCCCGAACTCCTGAGCCGCATCCCCGATACCCCCGTGTACTGCTCGGCCAACGCCGTCAAGTCCCTGCGGGGACACTATCACCGGGACTGGAACTTCCAGGTGGTCAAGACCGGCGACCGCCTTGCCCTAGGAGACAAGGAGCTCGTTTTCATCGAGGCGCCCATGCTCCACTGGCCGGACAGCATGATGTGCTACCTCACCGGGGACGCCGTGCTCTTCAGCAACGACGCCTTCGGCCAGCACTATGCCTCGGAGTTCCTGTTCAACGACCTGGTGGACCGGAGCGAGCTCTTCGAGGAAGCCCTGAAATACTACGCCAACATCCTGGCGCCCTTCAGCCCCCTGGTGACGAAGAAGATCCGGGAGCTGCTGTCCCTCAAGCTGCCCCTGGAGATGATCTGCCCCTCCCACGGCGTCCTCTGGCGCCGGGACCCGGCCCAGATCATCGAGGCCTACGGACGCTGGGCGGCGGCCTACAAGGAAAACCAGGTGACCATCGTCTACGACACCATGTGGGACGGGACGCGGCGCCTGGCCGAGGCCCTCGCCCGGGGCATCGGGCAGGCGTCGCCCGACATCCGGATCAAGCTTCACAACGCCTCCCGGTCCGACAAGAACGACATCATCACCGACATCTTCCTCTCCCGGGCCGTTCTCTTCGGCTCGCCCACGATCAACCGGGGCATCCTGACCGCCATGGCCGCCCTGATCGAAGAGGTGAAGGGCCTGAAGCTGCAGGGGAAAAAGGCCGCGGCCTTCGGCTGCTACGGCTGGAGCGGGGAGTCCGTCCAGCGCCTGAACGAAGGCCTCAAGGAGGCTGGGTTCGAGGTCATGGGCGAGGGGTTGCGGGCCCTGTGGAACCCCGACGAAGCAGCCTTGAAAGCCGCCCGGGAGTGGGGCGCCGCGCTGGCCGCCTCGTTCTGACTCAGGCGCCGCTCCGGGTCCGGAAGAGACCCGCCGCCCCGAATCGCTTCCGGGGCGGACAGCGGCCGGGACGCCTTGAAATCCGGGGTCAGCGTCTGTAGACGAAGAGGGTGTGATCCTTTCCGTCGGCGTCCTTGACGACCTCGGAGCGGACCTCCTTATCCTCCCAGCCCGGGATGTGGTAGTTGTGGCTGATGACCAGTGTTCCCGGCTCCAGCTCCTTCTCGAACTTGGGACGCAGGAGGGCGTTCGACTCGGGCAGGAGATAGAGCGTCACCACCGCGGCCCGGCTGATGTCCACCTTCATGGCGTCGGCTTCGTGGAACTCGACCCGGCTCCGCACCCCGGCGCGGCGGGCTCCCGTTCGCGACTCCCGGATCCGGGCGGGGTCGATGTCGACCCCCACGCCGCGGGCCCCGTACTTCCGGGCGGCGGTGATCACGATCCGTCCGTCCCCGCAGCCCAGGTCGTAGAGGACATCGTCCTCCCCCAGGTCGGCCAGCTCCAGCATGCGGTCCACGACCTCCATGGGCGTGGGGACGAAGGGCGCCAGGTCCTCGACCTCCTGCCAGCCGTGAGAGCCTTCGTAGATCTCCAAAAGGTCGTCGCTGTCATAGCGGAAGGAGTAAGGCTTGCCCGGGAACAGGCGGTGGCTGACCGTCCGGCCCGAGCGCGGAAAGGAGATGTCCAGGGGCCGGGAGGCCTGGAGCCGGTGGATGCCGCCCGGCTTGACGATCATCCGCTTGCCCGGACCGCCCCCCTCGGCCTCGACGACCTCGTACTCCACGTCCTCCGCCGTTACGTTGCGGATGGATATTTCCCTGGCCTCCACCCCGGGAGAAAGGGGCGCGGGAGCCTCGGGACGATGAAAGAGCAGCAGGGCCGCGGCACCCAGGACCAGGACGGCGGCCGCCGCGAAGATGAGGAGCTTTCTTTTCATGACGGCGAACCTTTCCCCCGGGAATGTAGCACGCCCCCTTCCCGGGGTCAATGAAGGGCGGCGGTCGGTCGGGAGCTCAGGCCTCGGCCAGGAGGAGCGTTCGGGGATCGAGTTTGAGGTTCAGCTCGCCCGGCGGGAAATCCCGGTCTTTGACCAGCTTGAGGCGGACGTGCCCCCCCTCGTCATGGAGGGTGATGAGGACGCTCACCTCGCCCAGAAAGGGGGCGAGAAGCCGGGGGACGCCCGCGTCGTCGTACAGGGGATCCTCGCCCCGGAGCGAGGCGCTGAACCAGAACTCGATGCCCAGCCGGCCGGCGAATTCGCGGAACTTGCTCAGGTCCTCGGGACGCGCCAGGCCGAAATCGTAGCCGTCGACGATCAGGGTCTGGGCCTCGAAGCGGCCGTCCTTGATCATGGCCTCGATGCTCTTCAGAACCTGCTCCGTCCGGGCGCCGTCCTGCTTGAAGTTCATGATGACCCGGTGGCGGATGACCTCCTCCAGGAACTCCGCGGCCTCCGGGCTCTCGCGGCGGCCGGTGATCTCCTTGAAGATGTCCTCGTACCAGTTGATGATGTAGTCCACGCGGGCGGAGTAGGAGACGTGGATCACGGGACGGCCCTGGAGAAGCCTGTCGGCGGCGATGTGCACCAGGCAAGCCGTCTTGCCCACCCCCTTGCGCGAGGCCAAAACGCCGATATGGCCCGGGCCGAGGCCGCCGTGGATCGAGCGCTCCAGGGCCCGCAGGGGGCTTCTCTTGACCAGATCTTCCTTGACCATCGTCATCGCTCCTTGTCCGCCTTGCGGTCCGTCTGCCCGCTCTTCTTCTCCCGGAACTCGGCGATCAGCTTTTCGGAGAGGAACGCGGGCACCCGGGAATATTTCAGGAATTCCATCGTGAAGCCGGCCTTGCCCTGCGTCAGGGAGCGCAGGACGGTCGCGTAGCCGAACATCTCGCCCAGGGGGACGTCGGCGTCCACCCGGGAGAACGTTCCGTCCTCGACCGAACTGACGATCACCCCCCGGCGCTGGTTGATGCTGGCGAAGACGGCCCCGGCGTACTCCGAGGGGCTCTCCACCGAGACCCTCATCACGGGCTCGAGCGCCAGGGCCCCGGCCCGCTCGTAGGCCTGCCAGAAGGCGCCCTGGGCCGCGGCCTGGAAGGCGATGTCCGAGGAGTCCACGGCATGGGCCTGCCCGTCGGCCAGCCGGACTTTGACCCCGACGATGGGGAAGCCGATCAGCCGTCCCTTCTTCAGGGCGGAGCGAAAGCCCTTGTCGCAGGCGGGGATGAACTCCCGGGGGATGCGCCCCCCCCTGACCTCGTTGACGAATTCGTACATCCCCTCGGGCAGGGGCTCGAGGGTCCCCATGACCCGGCCGAACTGTCCGGCCCCTCCGGTCTGTTTCTTGTGGGTGTAGTCGAATTCCGCCGGCCGGCTGATGGACTCCCGGTATGCGACCTGCGGCCTGCCCGTCCGGACCTCGGTCCGGTATTCCCGCTTGATCCGCTCGATGTAGACGTCGAGATGGAGCTCCCCCATGCCCTGGATGATCGTCTGCCCCGATTCGCCGTCCACATAGGACTTGAAGGTGGGGTCCTCCTTGGTGAAACGGCTGAGCGCCTTGCCTAGGTTGTCCGAGGATCTTCTGTCCGTGGACTCGACGGCCAGGGAGACGACCGGGTCGGGGACGTGGATGCTGGTCATGGTCAGGTCGAGACCGGGCCGGACGAACGTGTCTCCCGACTGGCACTCGATGCCGAACAGGGTCACGATGTCTCCGCTGCCGGCTTCCTCGATGTCCTCCATGCTCTCGGCGTGCATGCGGCCCAGGCGCCCTATGCGGACCTTCTGCCGGGAACGGGTGTTGAGGAGCTCCAGCCCCTTGTGCAGGCGGCCCTGATAGACGCGGACGTAGGTCAGCTGTCCGTACGGCCCGTCCTCGAGCTTGAAGGCCAGGGCGACCGCCGGCGCATCGTCGTCGGCTCGGAGAACGACCCGGGCGCCCTCCCGGTCCAAGTCCAGGGCGACGTTCTCCACCTCGCTCGGGTCGGGAAGGTAGGCGACCACGGCGTCGAGCAACGGCTGGACGCCCTTGTTCTTGTAGGCCGAGCCCATGAGCACGGGCACGAGACGGCGGGAGACCGTGCCCCGCCTGACGGCCCGGCGGATCATGTCCTCGGTCTCCTTGCCCTCCAGGACGGCGGCCGTGAGCTCGTCGGAGAACAGCGACACGGCGTCCAGCATCTCTTCCCGCCGGCGCCGGGCCTCGGCCAGGAGGTGTTCCGGGATGGGCGCCTCCAGGGCCGTTTCCCCGTCCCGTCCCTCGAAGATCAGGGCCTTCATGCTCACCAGGTCGATGACGCCCCGGTGGTCGTCCTCGAGTCCGATGGGCAGCTGCAGCAGCACGGCGTTCAGGCCGAGCCGTTCGGCCATCTGGTCCCGGACCTTGACCGGGTTGGCGCCCACGCGGTCCAGCTTGTTGACGAAGGCCAGGCGGGGGACGTCGTAGCGCTTGAGCTGGCGGTCGACGGTGATCGTCTGGGACTGGACGCCGCCCACGGCGCACAGGACGAGGACGGCGCCGTCGAGGACCCGGAGGCTCCGCTCGACCTCGATCGTGAAATCCACGTGTCCCGGCGTGTCGATGATGTTGATGTCGTGCTCGGCCCAGACGACGTGCGTGGCCGCCGAGGAGATGGTGATGCCCCTCTCCCTTTCCAGCTCCATGCTGTCCATGGTGGCGCCCACGCCGTCCTTGCCCTTGACCTCGTGCATTCTGCGGATCTTCTTGCAATAGAACAGAATCCGTTCCGTGAGCGTCGTCTTTCCGGAATCGATATGGGCGCTGATGCCGATATTTCTCATGCGGGCTATGTCGGTTTTCATGGTCTTCTTTCCAGGATGTTCGGTCGCCGGGGATGGAACCCGAAGCTGAGGACGCGCTGGGACCTTTATTTTACCCTATTTCGAACGATTTGACAACAAGCCGGGCGGACGACGGGACGGGGATGATTCCGTCCGCCGGAAACTTTTCCGCCTCCCCGATCGTATCATATTATGAAAGCGGTTACTTATATGATTGGAACGCGGGAAACCTTTTCTCTCCCGGAAGCGTACCTCTTTAAGAGCCGATGCCGGAAACCATTCGGTTGGGCTGTTTGAGGAAATAAGGAGCATCCGACCATGAAAAAACTCGGACTGATAGTCTCGGTCCTATTGCTTCCCCTGTTCTTGGGCGCCAAGGACAAGCCGGGCCGGCAGGCCCCCCCCGCCGCGCCGGCCCTGACGCCGGCGTCCCCGAAGTTCATGACCGCCGTCCGAGTCACGGAGCCGATCGTCATCGACGGCCGTCTGACCGAAAAAGTCTGGCAGAGCACGCCCTCGGATGGCTTCATCCAGAACGACCCCCAGGACGGCGAGCCCTCGACGGAACGGACTCAGGTCTGGGTGGCCTATGACGACAAAGCCCTGTACGTGGCCGCCTATTGTTTCGATTCCGAGCCCAAAAAAATCGTCAGCCGCCTCGGCCGGCGGGATTCCCAAGTCGATTCCGACTGGTTCAGCTTCGCCGTGGACCCCTACTTCGACAAACGAACGGGATACGCCTTCGCGGTCAATCCCTCGGGCTCGATTGTCGACAGCGCCCTGTCCAACGATGTGAACAGGGACAGTTCCTGGGACGGCGTCTGGGAGGCCAAGACCGAGGTCAACGGCGACGGTTGGACCCTGGAGATGAGAATCCCCTTCAACCAGCTCCGTTTTCCCGCCAGGGAGGAGCATGTCTGGGGCATCAATTTCCGCCGCGTCATCCAGCGCAAAAACGAGGTGGCCGTCTTCGCCTGGGTGCCGAAAAGCGAGCCGGCGTTCGTCTCGAAGTTCGCCGAGCTCCGCGGCATTCAAGGCATCAAGCCCGGCCGCCAGGTCGAACTTATGCCCTACGTCGTCGGCCAGACTCAGTTCCGGCCCGCCGAGGAGGGGAATCCCTTCGAGACGGGCAGCCGCGGCCTGGGCAACGCCGGCTTCGACCTCAAGGTCGGGCTGAAGTCCAACCTGACCCTGGACGCCACCGTCAACCCCGACTTCGGCCAGGTCGAAGTCGACCCAGCCGTCCTCAACCTCTCGGCCTACGAGACCTACTACTCGGAGAAGCGGCCCTTCTTCATCGAGGGCGCCTCGATCTTCAACGGCTTCGGCCGGGGCGGCATTTACCTCAACGCCGGTTTCAACTGGCCCGACCCCCGGTTTTTCTACAGCCGCCGCATCGGCCGCGCTCCCCAGGGATACGTCACCCAAGAGGGCCACTTCCGCGTCCCGGACCGGACGACGATCCTGGGCGCGACCAAGGTCACGGGCAAGCTCGGAACCTGGAACGTGGGCTTCATCAGCGCCCTGACCTCGAGCGAATCCGCCGAGATCGACCAACTCGGCTCCCGCATCCTCCAGGAAGTCGAGCCCTTCTCCTTCTACGGCGTCTTCCGCGCCCAGAAGGACATTCAAAAAGGCCGGAGCGGCTACGGCCTCATGGCCACGGGCGTCATGCGGGACCTAGAGTCGGAGACGTTGGCCGGCATCCTGAATAAAAACGCGTTCAGCCTGGCCATGGACGGCTGGCATTTCCTGGACACGAAGCGGAACTGGGTCGTGGGCGGCTGGCTGGGCGGGACGCGGGTCGAGGGGTCCAGGGACGACATCCTCCGCCTGCAATACTCCTCCATGCACTATTTCCAGCGCCCCGACGCGGACCATCTCGGGGTAGATCCCGAGGCCACCTCGCTCAGCGGCTGGGGAGGACGGTTCACCCTGGCCAAGCAGAACGGCAGCGTCCTGGGGCTTCTCCAGGTCGGCGCCCTGTCGCCGGGATTCAATCCCAACGATATGGGCTTTCAATTCGGAGCATCCGACATCATCAACGTCACCTCCCT
>VGJG01000009.1 GCA_016867615.1 Candidatus Aminicenantota bacterium
GCCGCCGGGCTTGACTTTGCTCGGCACGTCCGAAGTCAGGCTCTCCAGGGCCTTGATCTCCCCCGATCGAACGCCGTACCAGCGCGCTTCCCTGCGGTCGAGGAGGAGGACGCCGATATGAAGGAATTCGTCCAGGACGACCGACAGGGGTTTGACATAAGGGTTGCGGTCGAAGACGAGGCGGTTGCGGGGCGGGGCGCCCAGCTCGAATTCCCGCCAGAAGTCCTCTCCCCGGCAGGAGAACAGAGCCAGTCCGGGATGGTTCGAGACCGCCAGGCGCGCGGTGACGCGGGCGGCCATGAGATCCAGGTCGTCGGCCAGCGATTCCCTCTGCTCCTTGGAGAGCTCGAGCCCGGAGGCCGTCTCCCGTCCGCCGGCGAGCAGGTTCTTCAAGGTCAGGGTGATCTCTTTTTTTGACAGGCGGCTTTTGTCCCAGTCGAGATAGAGGGATGTCGTCAGAAACCGGGAGCTGCGGAATTTCGCCAGGTCCTCGACCTGTCTCAGGTTTTCAAGCTTCATAAAGCCTCCTCGCCTGTTCGTCCGGCATGTCGATATTTGTCCGGCGGCCGAAAACGGGTGGGATCCTGGAAGCGGGCAAACACTTTAATTAGAATATGAACCGACGCGGAGTTTGTCAAGCCGACTGGTCCTCAAATTGACTCTCCGGAGTCGGTCGGCTATAATATCTTTCTTTATCCTGAGGCCGTCCGTCCGGGGTGCGGAAGTGGCGGAATTGGCAGACGCGTAAGCCTCAGGAGCTTATGGTCGCAAGACTGTGTGGGTTCGAGTCCCACCTTCCGCACCATGTTTGAATTTCGGTAAAGATTCTCCATGTCGAAACCCGGATCCTTTCACGCCCCGACGGGGGACGGAATCCGCCGGACGGTTCTTTTCGTCTGCACCCACAATTCCGGCCGGTCCCAGATGGCCGAAGCATACGTCAACAGCCTCTTCCCGGACCGTTTTCAAGCCTTTTCCGCGGGAACGGAGCCGACGGAGCTCAATCGGGCCGTGGCCGCCGTCATGGCCGAGGAGGGGATCGACCTCTCCGGTCACCGGGCCAAGGACGTGAGCGAATTCGCGGGACGGGAGTTCGATTGCGTCGTCACCGTCTGCGACCGGGCGCAGGAATCCTGCCCCTACTTCCCCGGCGGCGGCCGGAGGATCCACCGGGGCTTCGCCGACCCCTCGCGCTGCTCGGGCGGAGAGGAAGAGGTCCTGTCCTGTGTCCGCCTCATCCGGGACGCCGTCCGGGAGTGGCTCCTCGGCCCCTGGTGGGAGCCGTGAGGCCCCGCGTCTTGTCAACGCGCCGCTTCCGACTTATGTTATACAGTTAGGGGCGCGCACCGCCCCCGATCGCAGAGGAGCAAGACCGTGAGATCGAAGACCGTCGTCATTCTTATCGGCCTGCTGGTCCTGGCCTCCGGCCTTCCGGCGGCCGCGCGGCCGGCCCAGGTCCAGAGCCTGAAACCCAGGGAGCTTCCGGAGGTCTATTACCGGTGGCTCGAAGAAGAGGTCGTGTACATCATCTCCCCAGTCGAGAGGGAAGTCTTCCTCAAGCTCCGGAACGACAGGGAGCGAGACCTGTTCATCGAGGCCTTCTGGAAGCACCGGGACACGAACCCGGCCACTGAGGAAAACGAGTATCGGCAGGAGCATTACCGGCGCATCAGCTACGCGAATCATTTCTACGGACGGACGACTCCGAAGCCAGGCTGGATGACCGACCGGGGCCGCATCTACATCATCCTCGGCGAGCCGAACGACGTCCAGAGGTTCGAGGCCCGGAGCGAGACGCACGCCGCCGAGATCTGGTTCTACCAGAACCAGATGGAAAAGGGGCTCCCGCCCGCGTTCAATGTCGTGTTCTACCAAAAGCGGGGCTTCGGCGATTACCTGCTCTACAGTCCCGCGGCGGACGGGCCGATGGCCTTCATGCCGACTTACGAAGGCGACCCGGTCGATTTCAGGGCGGCCTACGAGGAGCTTCTGGACCGCTCGCCTGACCTGGCTTACGTGTCCATGTCCCTCATCCCCGGCGAGGGGTCGGCCTTTCTGGGACGTCCGTCCCTCGCCTCGCAGCATCTCCTGCAGCAGGTCGGAACGGCCGGCTGGAAGTCGGTCCAGGAGCAATACGCCCGCAAATTCCTGGATTACAAGGACGTCGTCGAGGTCGAGTACAGCGCCAACTACCTGGACAGCGATTCTCTGGTCCGCGTCTACCAGGCGCCCAACGGCTTGACGTTCGTCCATTACGCCCTGGAGCCGGCCCGCCTGTCCGTGGCCGAATACGAGGGGCGTTTCTACACCACCCTCCGGGTGAACGGGACGCTCACCGCCGAGGACGGCCGGCTGGCATACCAGTTCGAGAAAGCGCTCACACCCCAGTTCGACCGCGAGCAGTTGGACCTGGTCCAGCGCCAGCCTTTCATCGTCCATGATATGTTTCCGGTCGTCCCGGGCTCCTATCGTCTCTCGATTCTGGTCAAGAACGAAGTCTCCAAGGAATTCACCACCCTGGAGCACAACCTCACCGTTCTCGACCGGCAGACGGGGGTCAGGCTCATGCCCCTCCTCCTGGCCTACAAAGCCGCGCCCGCCTCCCCGGCCGCCGACAGGCTCAGGCCGTTTCATCTGGCCGGGAACCAGCTCTACCCCCAGCCCAACCGGATCTTCGTCCGCTCCGATTCCCTGGAGATCGTCTTTCAGGTCCTGGACCTGCCGCAGGAGGTGAGGAACGAGGGGGAGTTCGTTTTCACCTTCCTGCAGGGCGACCAGGTCTTCCGGGCCTTCCGCCGGCCGCTGTCCGCTTATCCGAGCGCCCCCGAATTCCTGGAATCGGTTTCCCTGGAGGATTTCCCGCCGGCTCATTATACGGTCACGGTCGGTCTCGACTTCCGAGGCAAGAGGGTCGTCTCGGTCTCCGAGCCTTTCGACGTGACCCACCGCGAGTCCATCCCCCGGCCCTGGGTCTATGCCAAGGTTCAGCCAGGAGCGGATGATGCCTCCCACCGATATTCCCTGGGTCTGCAGCTTCTCAACCTGGACCGGCTTGAGGAGGCGAAGGTCCTCCTGGAAAGGGCGGTAGCCGCCCAGCCCGATTCCTGGGAATATGCCCTGGCCCTGTCCCAGGCCTGCCTGGCCATGCGGGATTACGCCAGGGTGGAAAGCTTGCTCGACCCCTTCCTGAAGGGGGAAAAGGCAGCCCGGTATGAGATCTATGTCATCCTGGCCAAGGCGCTCAAGGAATCGGGCCGGCTCGAGCGGGCGGTCGAGGTGCTGTCCGCGGCCGTAAGCCACTACGGGGTCAACACCGCCTTGCTCAATCCCATGGGAGAGTGTTATCTCGGCTTGGGCCGGAAGGATGAAGCCCGGGTCGTTTGGGAAAAGTCTTTGGAGCTCAGCCCCGACCAGCCCGCCCTGAAGCGGAGCCTGGAGGGCTTGAAGGAGTGAACATGAAGACAGGCCAAAAATATTTCATCGCCGCGGCATCGTTGCTCCTGGTCCTGCTCAGCTTCTCCTGCCGCCTCTACAACCTGGAGAGACAGCTCGAACCCGAGAGCGCCGAATTCCTGTCCCTGGTCCGCTACATCATCACCCCCCAGGAGAGGAAGATCTTCCTGGAGCTTCCGGCCGCGGAGAGGGAGGCGTTCATCGAGGAGTTTTGGCAGCGGCGCGACCCCGACCCCGACACCCCGGACAATGAGTTCAAGATCGAGTTCCTGAGCCGGATCGAAAGGGCCAATGAGATTTTCCATGGAGAGGGACGGGCGGGTTGGCTGACGGACCGGGGGCGGATCTTCGTCCTCTTCGGCCCGCCCATGGACCGCATCCGCAACCCCTCGGGCTACGAGATCAGCGCCCGCTGCGGCGAGCTGTGGTATTACGGCGACTTCCCCGTTGTGTTCGTGGACGTTTACTGCACGGGAGAATACCGGCTGGTGACCTATGACCTGTCCACCCTCCAGGACAGGAACCTGTCCTACATGCAGGCCCTGAACAAGGCCGAGGCCCGCTCCCGGAGGACCTTCACCCAGGAAAAATCGTTGTTCGATTTCAACTGGAGCCTGAAGAAAACCCTCGTCACGGCGGAGCGCCTCGAAGCCCTGGTCACGGTGGAGATCCCCTACGACGTCATCTGGTTCAAGTCCGTGGGAGACCGACTGGAGACGACGCTCGACTGCGAGCTCAGCCTCAAGGACAGCGAGAAGAAAACCGTCTGGGAGCTCAAGGATTCGCTCCTCATCTCCCTGCCCGAAGTCGAGCTGAAGGACAAGAAGAACGCCCGGCACCGCTGGGAGATTCCCCTCGTCGCGGACAAGGACTTAGACCGGCTGGCCCGGGGAAAGAACACCCTGCATATCAAGCTGGTCAACCGCACGGGAAACGAAGAGCTGCGGAAGACGATGGATTTTTAACTAGAAGGCTCTCTTCCATTTCGTGGGGTTCAGCCGGCCTCGGTAGGTCTATTATCAAGACGTTTTCGCCAAGCCGGGTTGAGGCGCCGGAATCGCCCCTGGCCCCCTGGGGAGAACCAGTCTCCTTGGAGGGGGAACCCGCTTCGCGTTTCCCCCTTCCAACGGTCGCTTCGCTCCCTGCCTACGACCTCTCCGGAGACGGCCTCCTTTGTCCCCCTGAATTGTCAGGGGGCCAGGGGGTTTAATGGGGATTTAAAATCCAGGAGGCGTCTCCGGAATGGGTCAGTTCTTCTCGTGCGGGAAACAATCCCCGCACTGCGACCAAGGGGGCATACCCCCTTGGAACCCCCGATGATCGGCCTGCGGCCGATCATCCCGTCGGTTCCCCCCCATCGGCAAGCCGATGGGGCCCCCCTTCCGCTATGGGGGCCTCGGGGCGAATCCGGCGCCTTAAGCCCGCGATGATCGCCCCGGACATTCAGGCCGGCTGAACTCTTTGCGAAACCAACCCATAGAGAATGGAAGAGAGCCAACTAAAAATTGATGCGGACGCCGAGCCGGAAGGAGCGGACGCCGGAGACGGCGGTGACGTCGCCGTAGCCGGGACGCGTCTCGATCACGGGCGCGGCCAGGTCGTAGCGCAGCCGCGGCGCGGGGTCGTCGTTGCCGAACTTCGCCGTCCGTCCGGTGACGTTGAAGACGTCCAGGAAGACGTCGAGGCTGAAGGTTTTCAGGGCCAGCCTCTTTTCAAGCCGCAGGTCGAGGTCGGCGTAGGAGGGGGTGCGGTTCGAGCCCGGCTCCTCGGCGTTGAGGACGATGGAAGCCGGGGTCACGCCCCCGTATTCGGCTCCGAAGCCCGCGGGGAAGGAGACGCGCAGCGTCCGGTTCCAGGGCGTCCCCGAGCTGTACTGGAAAAAGGCGCTGACCATGAAGTCCAGCGGCAGGATGTAGGAGCCCATGAGCTTGACCTGCAGCGGCCGGTCGGCTCCCAGGGGGCCGTAGGCGTTGATCATGGCGTTGGGGTTGTTGCACAGGGAGCTCTGTCCGGTCGTGCCGTCTTCGCCCGCGTCGACGTTGCCGACGAAGGAGCTGGCGACGAGAGAGCCCGCCAGCTGCCATTTGCGCGACAGGCGCTTGGAGAAGCTCAGGACGGCGGCCAGGTAGCGTCGCTTGGCCTCGGGGGGGTTGCCGCTGAGGTATTCCGAGGGCGGCCGGTCGGCTCTCAGGCCGTAGGCCGTCATCTGCTTGTCGTCCGACGTGCCCCAAACGTTGTCCGGTCCGGGGTCGGTGAAGACGAACGGCAGCCAGACGGGCTTTCCGTTTTCATCCACGGCGTTCGGGTCGTAGCCGTTGACGATGTCCGCATCCTCGATCAAGAGGCTGCTCCGGCGGTAGAGGAATTCCAGTCCGACCCGAAAATCCCTCAGCAGTTCGCGTTCCAAGCCGATGATGAGCTCGTCCGTCCGGGGCGGCTTGAGGTCCGCCGGGTAGCTGTTTTTCTTGGGGTCCTGGCTGGGGTTGGCGAAGGAGGCGTCGAACAGATAGTCGTCGATGGGCGGAAGATCGAGGAGGCCGTTGCCGTTCGTGTCCGTCCATGTCCAGCGCACGGGTCCCGCCCCGAAAATCCGGGAGGCGGCGTACTTGGCCGCCCAGAAGGGCTCGTAATAACGGGCCAGGGACAGTCTGGCGGCCGTCCGGCCGTCCCCCGTCAGGTCGTAAACGACTCCCAGCCTCGGGGAGAGGGTGACGAAATCGACTACGTTCTTCTGGGAAGCCCGCAGGGAGTCCCAGGGCGAGACCGGGCCGATCTTTTTCTTGTAGTCGGAGATCAGGGCTTCGAGCAGGGCGTTGGGGTTCTCCTCGGCCCACTCGGGGTTGGCTCCGGGCGGCGCGACGGCGTAGCGGATCGAAGGACGTCCCTGTTCGGGCTCGAAGAGCAGGGAATAGTCAAGGCGCACTCCGAAATTGACCGCCAGCCGGCCGGCGCGCAGGCTGTCCTGCAGGAAGCCGGAAAACCGCCGGGTCTGGTCCTGGATGTCCCACACTCCGGGAGCGCCGGGAGCCGTGAGGACGTGGAGGTATCCGCGCCGCAGCTCGGAAGAAACGGAGTAGAGATCGCCGGAGGCGTAATCTTTCCATGAGGCGGTGTAGGGGTTGGCCGTGTACCAGTCGCGGTGGTTCTCGCTCTGCTCGAACTCCAGCCCGGCCTTGAACTCGTGGTCGGCTCCCAGAAAACCGTCCCGGAAGATCGTCGCCGAGACGGAGGCCGCGTACCTCTTCTGGATGCGTTCGTCGTTGACTCCCGCCGAGCCCCACCACACATCCCGTGTCTCGTCGTAGTGGCTGTATTCGCCCAAGGCCCTGGCGAGGAGAGGACGGCGGCGCCAGATGTACGAGCCGCGAAAGTCCAGGAAGGTTTCCGGATTGAGCAGCCAGTTCACCTGGTGGGTGGTGGTGTAAGCGTTCTCGTTGTCCAGGATCCGGGTGTAGGACAGGTCGGCGTTCCCGGCGATGCTGTCCAGGGCGACGGGCTCGTAGACGTTGTTGAAATGGAACAGGCCCGCGTAGCGGATTTCCCGGGTGGCCTGGAAGCTCAGCTTGGCGAAGGCCAGCCACTCGCGATGGTCGGCGTCGTAGTGGAGGCTGTCCATGAAGCCCAGCTCGGCCATCCGCATTTCCGCGTTCCCGGGGTTGAGGCGCTTCCAGGCCAGCCGCCTGCCGTTCAGGAAGAACCACAGGCTGTCGGTCAGGACCGGCCCCCCCGCGCTCAGGGAGAGGTCTATGGAATCGGAGAATTGTTCCGGAGGGTTGACGCCCAATTCGGCCAGCTGCTCGCTCGTCCACAGGTCGGTCGACAAGCCGTCCCCGGTGTAGTAGCCGGTCAGCGTGCCGAAATAGGCGTTGCCCCCCGACTTGCTGACGATGTTGACGTAGGTCCCGTCGGTCTGGCCCACCTCGGCCGGAAGCCCGCCCGTCATGAACTCCACCTCGTCGTAGACGTCGGTGTTGATGTTGACCATGGCGTACCGGGAGTCGGGGTCGCCGAGGGGAGCGCCGTCCAGGGCGTAGAGCTGGCCGCGCACGCTCCCGCCCAGGATGGAGGCCGCGCGACGCGGGCTCGACCCTTCGGGAACCGCGCCGGGAACCGAATTCTGGACGGCCTCCAGGTCCCTGTTCCAGGGGACGGCGGCCAGCAGAGCGGTGCCGTAGTTGACGGCCGACTTGGAGGCTCGGACGTCCAGCGCGGGGGAGGGCGCGGCGACCGTCACCTCCTTTTCGGCTTCGGACTCCTCCAGGGCGATGACGATCTCCGTCGTCCTGCCCAGGGCGACGACCAGCCCCGGACGCAGTTGGGTTGCGAACCCGGGCATCTCCACGCGCAGTTCATAGGTCCCGGGCAGAAGGAAGGGAAAGCGGAATCCGCCGCCGGGTCCGGTGAGGCAGGTGTTGGTCCCGAGAAGCGAGGGGCCGGAGATGAGGATCGCGACGCCGGGCAGCGGTATTTTCTGACCGTCCACGACCTTCCCCGACAGCGAGCCCGTCTGCCCCTGGGCGAAGCCGGAGGCGATGAACCCCAGTATGAGCAGGAGAACGAGGAATCCCTGGCTGGCGTTTTTTCTCATCCGAATTCCTTTCTTACCGATTCAAGACTTCGCGCCCGCCCACAGGCCGGCGCCGATCAGGCCGGCGTCGTTGCCCAGGGCGGCTCTTTCGATCGAGCAGCAGTCGAAGGAGGCCTTGTAGCTCCGGCGGGCGGATTCCTCCACGGCGGCCTGAAGGAGGAAATCCCCGGTGGCCATAACCCCCCCGCCCAGGACGATCTTTTCCGGGTTGAGCATGTTGATCACGATGCCCAGGGCGATGCCCAGGTAGTAGCCGGCGATGGCAAAGGCCTTGACCGCCGCCACCTCGCCCCGGGCCGCCTTGTCGAACACCTCCTCGGCTTTGACCGCCCGCTTGGTCTTGCTCAGATCCTTGTAATTCTTGACGATTTTCGGGGCGGCGGCCTCGGTCTCCAGGCAGCCGTGGCGGCCGCAGTTGCATTTGTCACCCTCGGGGTTGACGGTGATGTGGCCCAGCTCGCCGGCGAACCCGCAGTGTCCGTGCCATAGGTTCCCCCCGAGGATCAGACCCGAACCGATTCCCGTGCCGATCGTCAGATGGACCAGGCTGGCCACCCCCCGGCCCGCGCCGCATCGCCACTCGCCGTAAGCCGCCAGGTTGGCGTCGTTGTCCACGCGGAAGGGGGCGTTGAGGATGCCGGCCAGGGCGGGCTCGAGCGCGACGTTGTCCAGCTCGGGATAGTTCGGCGCCTGGAGGATCCTCCGTTCCCGGAGGCTGAAGATGCCCGGAAACCCGAAACCGGCCGCGACGGGCCGGTCTTTCGGTCGGCTCCGGTACTCCCGCCAGACGGAAGCGATGAGCTCCAGCGCCGCGCCGAACGTCGAGGGGGTGGGCAGGGAGCTTTTCTCCAGGACCTCGCCGCCCTCGGTCACCAGCCCGTACTTGAGGTTCGTGCCGCCCAGGTCGAACCCGGCGAAGATCCCGCGGCTCATGGTTTTCTGCCCACGGCCGCGAAATTGGGCGGAGCGAAGAGCAGCGCGTTCAGGCGGTCGATGTTCCTGTTGAGAATTTCGGAAGCATCGCCCGCTACGGGAACGGGCTGCAGTTTTTCGGCCTCCAACGGCTGGGATTCGAGGAGCGCCACGCCGGCGAACCCCGAGGACTCGAGGAGGAACTTCAGGGCCTGAGGATGGATGGGAGTGCGATGGGACATGTCGAGGAAATAAATATGGACCAGGGCGAAGACGGACAGGGGATTGACCGTCTCCAGGACGATCGCCCCCCCGCTCCTGAGCTTCTGAAAGGCGAGCTCGACCAGGCGGCGGATGGACTCCGGTTCCAGATGCTCGATGACCTGCGAGGAGAACACGCCGTCGAGCGACAGGTCGGGCTCACCGGCCAGCGCCTCCAGGAGGTCGCCTTGCCGGCAGTCCAGTCCCTTGTCCAGGCACCGGCCGGCCATCTGGGAATTGCTATCCACGCCGCTGGGCCGGAAGCCGTTTTCCCTGAGCAGCTCCATGAACTCTCCCCGTCCGCAGCCCAGGTCGAGCACCCGTCCGCCCTTGGGGAAGAAGGCCAGATAAGATTCCTGCTGACCCCGGATTTCCCGCTCCCCGCCCCGGAATCGGGTCTCGAAACCGGCATAGCGCCAGTCGCGGATCGGCTGGAGAACGTCCCGGGCCTCCGCCGGAGTGGGAAGTTTTTTCTCCTCGAGCAGGGCCAGAAGGCGAACCAGCTTGTCCTCCAGGTTCAGGAAGGATCTCATCAGGAGCTTGACGTCGTCGTAGGCGGCGGCGAGCTCCTCCACCCTCCATTCCATGCTCTTGAAGATCAAGCCCACGTGGTTCGAGCCCAGGGCGTCCCACTCCCTGTCCCGGGCGTCGCCGAGCTCGAGCCCGAGCCTCTGGAGGCCGGCCAGTCGACCGGCCAGGGACTGAAGCGACTCGAGGCTCCTGGCCTGCACCTCCCGGAGCTCCCGGAGCGCGTCCTGGAGCTCGGGGGCTGCGGCCTTCAGGTCGGGTTTCGAGGCGAGTTTTTTTTCCAGGCGGTCCAGGCGGTCGTCGAGCCGGGAGAGCGCCGCCCCCTCCTTAAGGCCCTGGACGGCCTGTTCCAACTCCCGGAGGGTCCGCCGGCAATCCTCATCCTTCTCCACGCGCTCGTGGTGGAGCTTTTCGATCGTCCGTTTCATTCGTCCTTGGAAGTCGGAGCGGGCTTGTCGGACGAGCCGTCGTCTTTATCCTTGCTGGAGATCGATTTCTTGAAATTCTTGATGCCCTCGCCGAGCGACCTTCCCAAATCAGGCAGCTTTTTGGCGCCGAAGATCAGAAGCGCCAGGGCGAGGATGATGAGCAGCTCCTGGTGGCCGATCGGTCCGAGCAAAAACATCGCTTCCTCCTGTTTTGCCGCCAGCAGCGCGGTATCCTCACGTTAGCCGACTTGTCCGGAAAAGTCAAGGCGAGTGGGCGGCTCCAGGCCCTAATCGTTTGAACAACGAAACGCCGGGGGGGCCTCGGCGCCTGGCGCGGTTCCAATCGCTTCGGAAGCTCCTGGTTTCTCGCTCGGCTTCGCGATTCGCCCCCCTTCGGGGGGCTGTGCTCAGCCGGCCGGCAAGAATATGCCGGAGGTCACTCGAAACCCGTCGCTTCCTTGCTGAACCGCGCATGTCGCCTCGACCCTCCCTGCGTTTCGTCCAATGGATGATCTCAAAGACGGCTAGGAGATGGCCGGCGATTGCTTTAAAATAGCCCCATGCTGCCGACGATCGAATGGCGCGGGGACCGGGTGGTCATGATCGACCAGCGCCTTCTTCCGGAAGAGGAAGTTTATGTCGAATGCCGCAGCCACGAGGAGGTGGCCGCGGCCGTCGAGGCCATGGTCATCAGGGGCGCCCCGGCCATCGGCGTCGCGGCGGCCATGGGCGTGGCGCTGGGGTTCGGCCGGGAGGCGAAAAACGACGGGAGCGATGAGGCCTTCCGGCGCGTCACGGAGAGGTTGGGACGCACCCGGCCTACGGCCCGCAATCTTTTTTGGGCGCTGGAAAGGATGAAGGCCGTTTACGATAAAAACCGGGGTTTGAGCCTGGAAGAGATCGAGCGGCTTCTCGTGACCGAAGCCCTGGCCGTTGAAGCCGAGGATATCGAGGCCAATAGACGCATCGGCGCGGCCGGCAGAAGCCTGATCCGGCACGGGATGAGCGTCCTCACCCACTGCAACACCGGCGGCCTGGCGACGGCCGGCTATGGAACGGCCCTGGGCGTCATCCGGGCGGCGTTTGAGGAAGGGAAGAACGTCCGCGTGGTCGTGGATGAGACGAGGCCTTTCCTCCAGGGCGCGCGCCTGACCTGCTGGGAGCTCTCTAAGCTGGGAATCCCCCATGTCCTTATCGCCGACGGCGCGGCCGGGTGGCTGATGCAGGCGGGAGAAGTCGGGCTGGCGATGGTCGGCGCGGACCGCATCGCCCGCAACGGCGACACGGCCAATAAGATCGGCACCTATTCCCTGGCCGTCCTGGCACGCGAGCATGGGATTCCGTTCTACGTCGCCGCGCCTTGGAGCACGGTGGACCTCTCCCTGGACGACGGCCGGTCGATTCCGGTCGAGGAGAGGGGCGCGGATGAAATCCGCCGCTGCGGAGGCCGGCCCATCGCGCCGGCCGGGACGCCGGTCCGCAACCCCGCCTTCGACATCACGCCCGCCCGGTTTCTCTCCGGCATCGTCACCGAATTCGGCATCGCCCGTCCCCCCTACGAGCGGACGCTGCCTGCCCTAGGCCGGCCCTAGCCGGTTCTCAGGCAATCCCTGCCGGTTGGGCTTTTCAGGGTGGCGACGATGCCCGCTGCTCACGGTCCCCCTCCACGGGGCGCATTCCGGGGCGTGTCGACGGCCTTTTGCCCCTGAAATTCGGGATTGCCCTCAGGATGAATATCCCCTACCATACTCTCTCATGAGGGCATTGCTGGCCATCGAGACATCCTGCGACGAGACGTCGGCCGCGGTGCTGGACGGCCCGTCGTCCATCCGGAGCAACGTCGTCCTGTCCCAGGACGCGCTCCACGCCCCCTACGGCGGCGTGGTCCCGGAGCTGGCCTCCCGGCAGCACCTGAGCTCGATCGTCTGGGTCGTCCGCCAGGCGCTGGACAAAGCCGGCGTCGGGATGAGAGATGTCGATGCCTTCGCCGTCACCCAAGGGCCGGGGCTCATCGGCTCGCTGCTCGTCGGGCTGTCCTTCGCCAAAGCCCTGGCCTATTCCTTCGGACGGCCGCTCTTCGGCATCGACCACATCGAGGCGCATATCGAGGCCGCTCTCATCGAACACCCCGAAGCGCCCTTTCCCTGCCTGGCCCTGGTCGTCTCGGGCGGGCACACTTCGATCTATCTCCTGGAGAAGGAGCTCGAGTACCGTCTCTTGGGCCGAACACGTGACGACGCCGCGGGCGAGGCCCTGGACAAAGTGGCCAAGTTCCTCGACCTGGGGTATCCCGGGGGGCCGGTCATCGAGAAGCTGGCCGCCGGAGGGAACCCCGACCTGTTCCCCTTCGGCTCTCCGCAGATGACCGACCGGAGCCTGGATTTCAGCTTCAGCGGACTGAAGACCGCGGCCCTGCGTCATATCCGGGAGGGCGGGTTGAACAAAACGCATCCCCGGCTTCCCGACTTTCTGGCGGGGTTCGAGCAGGCCGTGTGCCGCGCCGTCATGGAGAATTTGAAGCGCGCCACGAACCTGCATCCGCCGCGCAGCCTGCTTCTGTCGGGAGGCGTGGCCCGGAACGCGAGGCTGCGCCGGGCCTTTGAGGAGTTCGCCCGCCGCCTGGGCTCGGCTTTTTTTCTTCCCTCTCCCCGGCTGTGCACGGACAACGCCGGCATGGTGGGCGCCCTGGCCTGGAAGCGGTTCCTCCGGCGGGGGGAGGGGGGGCTGGATTTGGCCCTGAACGCCTATCCCCGCTCGATCTTGCCTCCGACGGTCCTGAGGAAAAAGAAAAAGAAGTCCTGACCGGCCGGGGCAAACGTTCCCTCCCCTTTTTCACCCGCTCACCGGAAACGGGGGACGACCTGGAAAAAGAACGGGTCGAGGAGCATATTCTCCCCGGAGAGCTTCTTGAGCTCCAGGCGGACGGAGTACACGCTTCGGTTCCTGAACGTCGCGAAGGCCGGGGAGGGGATCGCGACCTCGCGCTTGCCGAAAGACGTCCGGCCCTCGAAGACCGGCGATTCAAAAAAACGGACCCTGACTTCATGCTCCCCTTGTTCCGAGCCGAAGACAAGCTTCAGGTTCTCGAGCGGCCGCCGGGAGGCAAAAAGGATATCGTATGTTTTCTCCAGGTGGAGATACATCTCCCCGCCGGGTTTCTGGACCACGCCCTTGCCCAGGGGGAAGAGGAAAAAGCCCAGCGACTCCCGGGAGGTGTAGGGCACCGTGCGGACGGGATGCGGCCCCGGCCGTGGGTAGAGGACCCATAGGAAAAAACCGGCGCCGAGGAGAAACATCGTCACCGCGGGCCGGAACAAGCGCGGAAGGTCCTTGTGGGAGGGGAGGACGATGTAGAGCCCGACGAAGACCAGGATCAGCGCCAGCCAGGCGTAGTTGGGCGCGTACCGGCTGTTGTCCGCCTTGATAAAAGACGGCAGGAATTCCGGGGGAAAAATGTGCATGTTGCCCAGGAAGACGAACAGCTCGCCCGGACGGGAAGTGTGTTCGTGCGTCGTGGGTTGGTAGAGGAACGAAGGGTGAAGAATGAGCAGGGCGGCCAGGACGAAGCTGGCCAGGGCCGCCAGGCGGAAGCCGAACAGAAAGGCGCGCTTGCGGTTGTTGGCCAGAAAGTGCCCCACGAGCATGACGGCCATCCACGACAGCGGCGCCAGGACGCGGCCCTGAGGGCTGTGCCCCTGGCGGTGGGTGAAAAAGGCATAGCTCGCCAGGAAGGGCAGGGCCAGGAAGAGAAAACACGCGGCTTCGCGGCCGGCGCGCCGGAAGGCCTCCACCAGCCCCAGGAACATGAAGAAATACAGGGGCGCATAGAGCAGCAGGCCGTCCCTCTGGTCCAGGAAGTAGTTCAGGAGGGATTCGATCCTCCAGCGCAGCGGATAGTCGAGAACCGCGTCCTTCAGCGCCCTGGCCTGATCGGCGGTCATTATTCCCTCATAAATGGAGAAGGGCGAATAGGTGCCGTAGAGGGCATGGGTGAAGAAGGCGAACAGCACTTGGCCGGTCAGGGCGGGCAGGAGAAAGAACAGGATTCCGAGACGCTTTCCGTGCTGGCGAAGCAGAAAATAGGAGGCGATGAGGAGCAGGGGCCAGAAGAAGAAATTGTATTTCAACCCGAACCAGGGAAAAAGCGCCAGGAGGAGGCCGAACAGGACCAGGTGCCCTGCGGACAACCTTTCGCGGGACGTGACCTTCCTGTAGAGGAACGCCGAGAGGAAGGCGATCGGCAGCTCGGGGTAGAGGTGGACGGCGAAAAAAAGGACAGGCGCGGTGAAAGCGGACAGCGCCCAGAGCGCCAGGGAC